>CAMDKR010000045.1 GCA_945901225.1 Bordetella parapertussis
GCGGCCAGTGCATCGAGCTCTCTGAAGTGTTCGGCGTTGCTTGACTGTGGCGACAGCTCTTTGGCTAGACCCAACAAACGGTTGGTCTCGCCGCTCATGGCAGAGGGAACGACCACCATCTGGTGCCCCGCTCTGGCCCATTTGGCCACGCGCTTAGCCACATTGCGTATGCGTTCGGTCGAGCCCATGGAGGTGCCGCCGTATTTATGAACGATCAATGCCATCGTAGTAGAGAGTATGTCTATGCAAAAGCTAGAAATTGTACCAATCGATGTTGCTGCCGACTCGACGCACAAAGCCAACGCCAACTTTGATGTCAATTTGGTGCCCACGCGTACGACAAGCGTCGATTTGGTGCAGCAGTTGATCAAGCTGTGCGCTGCTGCAAGCGACTTGCCGCTGTAGCAACCAAGCACGCAACACATTGGCTTGGCGTGCCACACTGAGTTGCTGTAATGCCGCCAATTGAGGAGGCGCCCCAATACGCTGCAAATCGATCAAGGCCATGTCATCCAAAACCCGTTGGGCTTGTGCCGCATGTCGCGCACTGCGGCCAAAGGTCTGGCGAAATGAAGGGAATGCTTCTTCAAGAACAGGCAGTAACTGGTGTCGAATCCGATTGCGCGTGAAGTGCGTGTCTTGGTTGCTGGGGTCCTCTACCCAAGACACGCCTTCATGCACCAACCAGTCGCGCAACTGCTGGGCAGGCACATCCAGCCAAGGGCGGTGGATGCGCAAGCCACTTCGCTCGGTCAAAGCAGGCATGGCTGACAGACCTGGCAAGCCAGCGCCACGGGTTAAGGCCAGCAACAAGGTCTCCACTTGATCGTCAGCGTGTTGCGCCAAGGCAATGTCTTGAATGGTGCCGCCCCAATGTGTTTGCAGCACCTGTGCATAGGCTTGGTAACGCGCTTGCCTGGCAGCATCCTCTGGGCTTTCGCCACTGTTGGGGTGTGCGTTGACATGGGTCACCACCAAAGGCACAGACCACAAGTCACACAGTGTTTGGCAATGGGATGCGAAATCGTCTGCTGCAGCTTGCAAACCATGGTGCACATGAACAGCACGCACCTGCCCTGGCCACTGCTTGGTACAAGCCAACAGCAAAGCGCAAGAGTCTGCGCCACCACTCAGGGCAACCGCAAAAGGCAAAGAAGGGGTGAACTTTGCGAGCGTGGGTGGCGCCAAGTTATCGGGCGTCAGCTTTGGTGTCCGTGAATCGACCATAGCTTTGTAAGCGCTCGTAACGCTTGTCGAGCAGCTCTTTGACCTTGAGGTCGCTGACTTGACGCCACGCATCGTTGAGGCCGCGCTTGAGTTGCGACGCCATCTGTTTGGTGTCTCGGTGCGCACCACCCACGGGTTCATTGACGATCTTGTCGACCAGGCCCAGGGCTTTCAAGCGATGGGCTGTGATGCCCAAGGCATCCGCAGCGTCCGATGCGCGGTCCGAGGTCTTCCACAAAATGGAGGCACAACCTTCAGGGCTGATGACGGAGTAAATCGAGTACTGCAACATCAAAAGCTGGTCGGCGACACTGATGGCCAATGCGCCGCCTGATCCACCCTCGCCGATGATGGTGGTGATGATGGGCACTTGCAGTTGTGCCATCTCGAAAATATTGCGACCAATGGCCTCAGACTGGCTGCGCTCTTCGGCATCAATGCCTGGAAAAGCACCCGGCGTATCGACAAAGGTGAACACAGGGAGTTTGAATTTCTCGGCGGTCTTCATCAAACGCAAGGCCTTGCGATAGCCCTCGGGGCGGGTCATGCCGAAGTTTCGTGCGGTGCGCTCTTTGGTGTCACGCCCTTTTTGCTGACCGATCACCATGCAAGCATTGCCATTGAAACGGGCTAAACCGCCCACAATGCTCAAGTCGTCAGAGAAATGCCGGTCGCCATGCATCTCGACAAAGTCGGTGAAGATTTCATTGACGTAATCTAAGGTGTAAGGGCGCTCTGGGTGACGTGCAATCTTGGTGATTTGCCAAGGTGTGAGGTCACTGTAAATGTCTTTGGTGAGCTGTTGACTTTTTTTGGCGAGTTGGTCGATTTCATCTGAGATATCAACAGCAGACTCGGTTTGCACG
Source organism: Bordetella parapertussis (assembly GCA_945901225.1). GTDB lineage: Bacteria > Pseudomonadota > Gammaproteobacteria > Burkholderiales > Burkholderiaceae_C > Limnohabitans. The sequence goes on from CAMDKR010000045.1 coordinate 2,094, forward strand.
TATCGCAGTTCTTCAATCTTGCCTTCGAGCTCGGCAATCGGTTGCTCGAAATCGAGAAATGTTTTTTTCGCCAATCGTCTCTCCTTGCGCTGTGACCGTTTACGGGTTAGGCCTAATAGGCCACCGGTAGCGGGTCTAGCGATCGCCAAATATACCAAGTTGCCACGCTGCAGTATGGCGCCCAAGCGGCGGCCACTTCACGCGCATCGCTGCGGCTCACCGATTCGCCGGAAAAATAGTTTTGGCTGATACCATTGATGAGGCCCACATCGTCCAAGGGAAGCACATTGGGACGCATCAAATAAAAAATCAAAAACATCTCAGCTGTCCAGCGGCCAATGCCTCGGATAGAGACAAGCTCAGCAATGATGGCATCGTCATCCATGTCTGCCCATTGACTCGCATGGACCGAGCCGTTGGCGAAATGCAAAGCCAAATCGACGACATACTCAACCTTGCGAGCAGACAACCCCGCCGCGCGCATATCGTCGACTTTGAGTTTCAACACATAAGCAGGCGTGATCTTTTTGGGCAAGACCGAAAACCTGTCCCACACGGCTTGCGCAGCCTTGACCGAGATTTGCTGCCCCACAATGCTTCTGGCGAGGGTGACAAAAGCGTCCCCGCGTGACTCCAAGCAGGCGTCGCCAAACTGTGGGATGAGGCGGCGCATGACGCGGTCTTTTTTGGCTAGGTGCTTACAGGCCTCTTCCCAGTAAGGTGGGACCGCACGTTTGACAGGCAAACTGACTCCCATCAGGCACGCTCCCATTGCGTGCCTTGGGCAGAGTCTTTCAGCACCACGCCCATGTCACTCAAGGCTTTGCGGATGCGATCAGCCTCAGCAAAGTTTTTACTTGCCTTTGCCTGCGCACGGTCATTGATCAAGGTCTGAATATGGTCTTCATCGACTTCGCTGCCTGCTTGCAAAAAATCTTGCGGATGGCTTTGCAGCAAGCCCAACGCGCCACCCAAAGCTTTAAGCAGCCCCGACAGTTGCGCAGACTGTGTGCGGTTGACTTCGGCTGCCAGTTCAAACAAAACAGCCACCGCTTCAGGGGTGCCGAAGTCTTCGTCCATGGCGGCCTTGAAACGCGCGGCGTAAGTATCTTGCCAATCGATGGTCACATCAGCGGGTGGAACTGCATGTAAAGCTGTGTACAAGCGCTTAAGGGAAGCCCTTGCATCGTCTAAATGCGCATCGCTGAAATTCAAAGCACTGCGGTAATGGCTGCGCACCACAAAGAAACGCACCACCTCTGGCGCATACAGCTTCAACACTTCGCGGATGGTGAAGAAGTTATCCAAGCTTTTGGACATCTTCACGTTGTCGACATTGATAAAGCCGTTGTGCATCCAAATGCTGGACATGGCTTGACCATTGGCACCCTCGCTTTGCGCGATTTCGTTTTCGTGATGGGGAAACTGCAAATCAGCACCACCACCATGAATATCAAAACTCTGGCCCAGTAGTTCACACGCCATGGCCGAGCACTCAATGTGCCAACCAGGCCGCCCCGCACCAAACGGGCTATCCCATTTCACCTCTTGCGGTTCTTCGGGCTTGGCAGACTTCCACAGCACAAAGTCAAGCGGGTCTTCTTTGCCATCCAGCACTGCCACACGCTCGCCAGCGTGTAACTCATCCAAGGATTTACCGGAAAGCTTGCCATAGCCCGCAAACTTACGCACCGCAAAATTCACATCGCCGCCAGGTGCGCGGTAGGCCAATCCTTTGTCTTCAAGCTGTCCAATGAGGGAGAGCATTTGCGGCACAAAGTCGGTGGCACGAGGCTCAAGCGTGGGTCGCTCAATCCCTAGGGCGTCGGCATCTTGGTGCAAAGCCGCAATCATTCGGTCGGTTAAAGAGCGAATGCTTTCCCCGTTTTCAGTGGCGCGGCGGATAATTTTGTCGTCGATGTCGGTGACATTGCGCACATAAGTGACTTGGTATCCGCTGTGGCGCAACCAGCGCTGCACCACATCGAAAGCCACCATCGATCGAGCATGCCCAAGATGGCACAAGTCATATACCGTCATGCCGCAGACGTACATGCGCACCTGACCAGGCGTCAGCGGCGTCAAGTTTTCCAGCGCACGGGTTAGGGTGCTGTAAATGCGGATGGACATGGTGAGGTAAAAGGCGCTTGCAACTAGGCAAGACAGACAAATGACTTAGAAACTCTCTACTACAATGCCCTCAGTATATCGAGCCCTTAATGTGTATGTCACGATCTTCCTCGCCTTGCTTTCTTTTTCTTTACCCAACTTGGTGCGCAGTCTTGGTTTGTCTATTGCTGACAGCCAATGTGGGTGTGCAGGCACAAACTTCGAGCACCTTGCAACTCAAAGGCACACCCCATGCTGAAGTGCAAAAAGCCATTGGGCAACGCAAATGGGACCAAGCCTTGGAGCAGATCGATACCTATTTGCTTGAGCGACCTCGCGACCCGCAAATGCGTTTTTGGCGTGCCCATTTACTCGAACAACTCCAACGTGGCGACGAAGCCTTCGCGGTTTATGAAGAGTTGGCACAAGATTACCCAGAGCTGCCTGAAGTACAAAACAACCTTGGCGTGATGCATGCCGCCAAAGGTAATTGGGGTCAGGCCAAATTGGCCTTTGAGAACGCCTTGCTCAACAACCCAAGCTATGCCACTGCCCATGAAAACATGGGCGACATTTTGTTGCACTTGGCCCGTCAATCGTTTGCCAAAGCAGTACAACTCGACCCCGCAGCCGCCAAATCCCCTCAGCAAAAAATACTGGCGCTCGACCCTCTTCTTCAACTCACCCTAAGTACCACCCCATGATTCTTCGCCGCTACTTGCTAGGCTTGTCCCTGGCCCTGACCTGCCTTGGTTTTGCACATGCACAAACCCCCGCCCCTCAAGTCAAATTCACCACCAGTGCGGGTGAGTTTGTGATTGAGTTGTACCCCGACAAAGCACCCAACACCGTGGAGAATTTTTTGACGTATGTGCGCGACGGCCACTACAACGGTTTGATTTTTCACCGCGTCATCAATAACTTCATGATCCAAGGTGGTGGCTATGACGCTCGCTACATGGAAAAACCCACCCGCCCCCCCATCAAGCACGAGGGTGCTGAGGTCAAAGCCAAGGGCGGCCCAACCAACACCGTTGGCACCATTGCCATGGCGCGCACCAACAATCCTCACTCGGCCAGCTCGCAGTTTTTTATCAACGTCAACAACAACGACTTCCTCAACCATTCAGCCCCTTCTGGACAAGGCTGGGGCTATGTGGCCTTTGGCAAAGTGGTCAGTGGCATGGAAGTGGTCAACAAAATCAAAATGACCCCGACCGGCGCGGGCGGCCCCTTCCCCAGCGATGTTCCGCAAACCCAGGTGGTGATTCAATCTGCCGCATTAGTGAAATAAATCCATGTCAAACCCTCAAGTTGAACTGCACATACAAGACCATGGCGTCATCACGCTAGAGCTTGATGCGGACAAAGCACCCAAATCAGTTGCCAATTTTTTAGCCTATGTGGAAAACGGACATTACGACCAAACCATTTTTCACCGCGTCATTCCTGGCTTCATGGTGCAAGGCGGTGGCATGTCTGTTGGCATGAAAGAGAAAAAGACCGGCGACAAGTTGGAAAACGAAGCCAACAACGGCCTCACCAATGACTGCTACACCGTCGCCATGGCGCGCACCAACGACCCGCACTCCGCCACATCGCAGTTCTTCATCAATGTGAAAGACAACGACTTTCTGAACCACTCGGCACCCACTGGCAGCGGCTGGGGTTATGCAGTGTTTGGCAAAGTTGTGGCTGGCACCGAGGTCGTGGACGCTATTTGCAAAGTCAAAACAGGACGCAAAGGTTTTCATGACAATGTACCCAAAGAGGATGTGATCATCGACAAGGCTGTGCTTTTGTCATGACCCTGCTTGGGCTAGCGCGGCCGACTTTATGAAGCCTGCCCTCGTCCATTTGCCAAGCGTTGACGCCAGTGCTTGGCAACACCTGACCTTTGTTTCCGATTTGCATCTGCAAGCAAGCCAGACAGCGACGTTCCAGGTATGGCGACAAGCCATGCAAAGCTTGCAAACCGACGCGCTTTTCATCCTTGGTGACCTGTTTGAGGTGTGGGTGGGTGACGATATTTTGGACGCCCCCGAAGGCGATTTCGAGCGCCAATGTTTTGCGGTCTTGCGCCAGATGGCTGACCGATGTCCTGTGTATTGGATGGTTGGCAATCGTGACTTTTTATGGGGCACCCAGGCCGCTTTGCAAAGCGGGATGCAAACCCTGCAAGACCCTTGCGTGCTAGAAACCTTGCAGGAGAGATGGCTCTTAAGCCATGGGGATGCCTTGTGCATCGCAGACACCGCTTACCAAGCGTTTCGTCAACAAGTCAGATCCAGCCAGTGGCAAAGTGATTTTTTGTCCAAACCTTTGGCACAAAGACTGCAAATCGCGCGTGAACTCAGAGCGCAAAGCGAGGCTTTGAAACAAACGCAAACGGTTTGGGTCGATGTGGACAACGCGGCAGCTTTGGCCAGCTTGCAGCAATATGGCGCGAGTGTGTTGATTCACGGCCACACCCACCAACCAACGCTGCATACTTTATCTGCCGATCACCAACGTTGCGTATTAAGCGACTGGGACGCCAGTGCCACACCGGCCCGCGCCCAATGGTTGACATGGCAGTTAGGCCAAGGCTTTTCGCGGCAAGAAGTCGTCACCGCGTAACACCCCGCCCAGAGCCAGTTACTTCTTGAGCAAGACTTTCAGGGCTGCCTGCACACGCTTGGCGCTTTCTTCCTCATAGCTACTGCCCAGTACTTGAGCCACATCGTGAGCCCAAGTTTGTGCAGGACCAGCGTCGTTACGCTTGGTCAGTAACTGCAGTTGCAGCATGCGCCGTGCATCCACATGAGAAGCAGGGGTAGGTACCTCGGCGGCAATTTCCAGTCGCAGCAAAGCTTGGTCTGGGGAACCTTGAGGCGTGGCTTGCAATGCCTTGGCCCAGTCCTGCCGTTGTTGCGTGCTCAAGCGAGCGCCCAATTCTTTGGCTGCTGGCAATTGCTCAGGCTGACGCTGTTGCCATGCCCCTAGCAAATGAACCAAGGTCTCACCATGGGCTTGCATGGCCAATTTGCGCAAAGCAGTATCGGCCAGTTCCAACGCTTGACGTTGCGCACGAAAGGCCGCGTCCCCCAAACGGGGGCCACGTGCTTCATACGCGGGTTTGTCGCGCAAACCGCCACGACCAGCGTCGGGGCCACGGCGGTTGCCTGCATCGCGTTCCGGACGGCGTGCGCCAGACTTGTCACCAAAACGTCCCGCAGGCGCAGGTTCGGTTTTCTTTTGACCGGGTCTGTCGTCACCTCGAACGGCCACCACTTTTTTGACCACCACGGGTTTAGGTGGTGGTGCCACTGCCTCCTCAGGCTGGACAGCTGGTTCACCTTCGGGTGAGTCGGGGGCAGCCGTCACAGTTTCTGGCTGAGCGGGTGCAGGTGCAGTCGGTGGCGCAACGGGTGCGGCTGCCTGGCCAGCTGAAACCGCTTGTACATGGGCCATGGCTTGGCGAATACGTGCAGCGTCCCCGTCGGCAATGGCTTTTTCAAGCTCAGCAGCGGCGGCAATCACCGCCTTGTCATGATCGGAAAGGTTTTGCGAAGGCGCGGCCTCGCGTGACTGGGTTTTGCGGCTGAAGGCTTCATCCAAAGGTTGGCGAAACGCATCCCATAACTTTTGCGCCAGCTTGCGTTCGACGGGAACGGCTTGGGATTCGATTTGCCAGCGTTGTTGCAAAGCCTTGACCGCATCAATACGCAACTGCGGCGCTTCGCCCAAGGCCTTGGCCTCCTCGATCATGGCGCGGCGCAGCGAGATACTTTGTGTTTGCGCAGCCTCTAAACCCACATGGGCGGCTTTGATAGCGGCCTTCCACTGGGTTTGCATGTCGGCAAAGGCTTTTTCGCTCAGGTGACCACTGTTGCGCCAACGCTCAGAAAACTGGTGCAACTCGCGTGCTTGGGTTTTCCAATCGGTATTGCCTTGATGGGCTTGGGTCCAAGCAGCTACTTCAGCCAACAAGGCCAAACGCCCTTCGCGGTGCGCTGCGCTTTCGGCCTTGGCTTTGCCAAGCCAAGCTTGCACAAAGGGATAAGCACGGTTGCAAGCTTGGTCAAAGCGTTTCCACAAGCCATGGTTGGGCAAGCCACCTTGGTCTGTTTTTTTCCACTCTTCCCGAAGTTGGCGCAGCGTGTCTTGCAATTTACGCCCACTCATGGCGGGGACCCATTGGCTGTCATCGACAGAAACTTCAGGGCTTGCTTCAGCAACAACATGCTCTGCGTCGGCTTCGGCGTCGGCAACTTCAGTGGCTGCTGGCTCAGCAGGTGCTTGCAGCAGCGCTTCGGCTTTGGTGACGAGTTGAAGACGGATTTCGTCAGCGCGCTTGCGTTGCCAGCCCTCGAGCTCAGCGGCGGCAGCCAAGGCGGTTTGTACCTGCTGGGCAAGCTCTGCATCGAGCTGCAGACCTTTGGTTTTGAGCGCGGCGCGCAACAAAGAGGCTGCGCTTGACATGGCTTTGCTGTGCCCCAAGGCCACTTCTTTTTCAAGTTGCAACAACATGCTGGGGACTTGCAATGCAACTTGGCTGGCTTGAGGGGGAGCGTCAGTTTTGGCTTTGGTGGCTATGGCCACAGGTGCAGCAGCCATGCTTTCACCTCTGGACTGACGCAATTGGTCAGCCCAAGCTGGAACAGCGGGCAAAGGCAAAGCAGGGTCTTGGGCCGCGGCTTGGGTTTCGGCCAGCGCAGCTAAAAACGCATCCCACACCAAGGGCATGTGTTTGGAGGTTTCAGCGACCAAGGCGGGGTATTTGGGGTCAACGCCAGGCCAATGCGCATCGTTTTGCAAAACTTCAAACTCATCATGCAAACGTTTTAAATCGGCTTGCAATGCATTTTGTTGCTCTAGGGCTTCTTGCCAAGACTTGGTCGACAAGACCTCGATACGCTGGGTCAGCAGCAGTGCCGTTTCACGTTGTACCTGGGCACGGTGCTCGAGTTCGTCGACATGCTTGACGCGCTCGGTCAGGGCTTGGCGTAAACATGCCAGCGGTTCACGCGACAAGGGGGCACCCGCTTTGGCTGCATCGCGTTGCCACGCCATGGCGTCTGCCACTTTGAATGGATGGGCTTGCAACAGCGTTTGGGCTTTGTCGGCCCACTCTTGGGCCAAACTGTCTTGGGTTTTGGTCCGCTTGAGCTCATCGAGTTTTTCACGCAAGAGCTTTGCAGCGCCCTTGTCGCGCGCGCTCATTTCTTTGAACACTTGCTGCATGAGCTCGGGCGAGGGGTCGCTTGCCAGCCACTCTCGTAAACGAGAAGATCGTTCGCCAGAGGTAGGCGCCGTCAAAGCGCCTGAGGTCAATGCATCTAAAGTGGGCAAGTCGGGGGTGCTGTCAGAAGACGTGGTCACAGTAACTCAAATCGGTTGGTTAAGCCCATGAAAGGGCCAAAACGGCTATTGTGACAGGGAGCAAGGGGTAAAAGCTAAAATAAGCCAATGTCATTTTTTGAATCGTTTCGCCAAGCTGTCAAAGTTTTTGCTTCCGATGTCGGCGATGGTTTTTTTCTCATCACCCACAGCGGCTTAGCCTTGCTGGGCTTGGGTGTTTTTTGTGCCATGGTGCTCTTTAGCACCCAAGCCGATTTACGTTCTGCAGCAGAAGTTGAATTGATCGACTGGCTACAGAACCGACACGATTTCGATTTGGGTTTTCAAAACAATGCCGATGCAGTCGACCGTGCCACTGCCGCTGACCCTCGAGACTTGCCTCAGGACCAAGCCAATATCGCCCTGTGGTTAAGCCGCAAATACCGGGTTGCCCCTGAGCCTATCAGCGCCTTGGTGGCTGAAGCCTTCGAAATTGCGCCGCGTAACCGCCTAGACCCCACGCTCATTCTGGCAGTCATGGCCATCGAATCCAGCTTCAACCCTTTCGCCCAAAGTTCGGCAGGCGCACAGGGTTTGATGCAAGTGCGCACCAAGGTTCATACCGATAAATACGATGACTATGGCGGCGACTTGGCAGCCTTCGACCCGATCACCAACTTGCACGTGGGTGTTGCGGTGTTAAAAGAATCCATAGCGCGAAACGGTTCGGTGGAAGCCGGTCTGCGCCAGTACGTCGGGGCAGCCAACAGCGGAGAAGACGGCGGCTATATCGTCAAAGTGTTGGCCGAGCAAAGCCGTTTGCAGGAAGTCGCCTTGGGTCGTCTGGTGCCTTTGAGCAGCGCCAAGCCTGCTGACAGCGACAAACAAGGATTGCAAAAACTCTGGGACAAAGCCAAAGAGTTAGCCACCTTTGAGCCCGAGCCTGTGAACTGATATCACCCCCTTAAGGCAGTTCGTGTTGGCCTGCTTCGCTTTTTATTTTTGAAAGACCTGCAAGATGTACCACCGAAATCATTTACTTGAACAAGCCGACCCTGAATTGTGGGCCGCTATCCAAGCCGAAAATATTCGCCAAGAGCATCACATTGAACTCATTGCCAGTGAAAATTACGCTTCACCTGCTGTGATGCAAGCGCAAGGCACACAGTTGACCAATAAATACGCCGAGGGCTACCCCGGCAAGCGTTATTACGGCGGCTGCGAAAACGTAGATGTCGCTGAGCAACTCGCCATCGACCGCGTCAAGCAACTGTTTGGTGCAGACGCCGCCAATGTGCAACCTCACTGTGGTGCCTCTGCCAACCAAGCGGTGTTCTTGGCATTTTTGAAACCGGGCGAGACCATCATGGGCATGAGCTTGGCCGAAGGCGGTCACCTCAGTCACGGTATGCCGCTGAACATGAGCGGCAAGTGGTTCAAGGTGGAAAGCTATGGCCTCAACGCCAAAGAAGAAATCGACTACGACGCGATGGAAGCCAAGGCACGCGCCAGCCGCCCCAAGCTGATCATTGCCGGTGCCTCGGCCTACAGCTTGCACATCGACTTTGCACGTTTTGCCAAAGTGGCCAAAGAGATTGGTGCCATCTTTTTGGTGGACATGGCGCATTACGCGGGACTCATTGCCGCTGGCGTCTACCCCAACCCTGTGCCGCATGCCGATGTGGTCACTTCCACCACCCACAAAAGCCTGCGCGGTCCACGTGGGGGCATCATCCTCATGAAGTCCGAGCATGAAAAAGCCATCAACAGCGCGGTGTTCCCCGGCTT
>CAMDKR010000046.1 GCA_945901225.1 Bordetella parapertussis
TTTGTGGAACACGCGGTAGGCACTGCAATGCGGACATTCGCTTTTCCAGCCGCATTCAGCGCAATGCAAGACCGGCGCGTAGCCTCGGCGATTGAGTAACACCAACACCTGCTCTTGCCTGCCCAACCTTTCGCGCATGGCGGCCAACAAAGGCGTGGAGATCAAGGTTTTGCGTGGCTGGTTGTTCATGTCCACGCGTCGCAACACAGGCAAGGCGCTGTTGCCCACACGGCTGGGCATGGACAAGCGTTGGTAGCGCGGCGCCGCCTGACCGTCCACCGCCGCTCGGCTGTGGTGCCAACTCTCAAGAGAGGGCGTGGCCGAACCCAGCAGCACCTGTGCGCCTTCAAGCTGGCCACGGTAGACCGCCAAATCGCGCGCAGAGTAGCGGGCACCCTCTTGCTGTTTGTAGCTGGGGTCGTGCTCCTCATCAACCACAATGAGTTTCAGGTTTGGCATGGAGGCCAGCACAGCCAAACGCGTACCCAAAACGATGCGTGCTGTGCCCAAATGCGCTGCCAACCAACTGTTAAGACGTTGCGCCGGTGTCATGGCGCTGTGCATGGCGACGATGGCCGTGTCACCTAAGTGGGCGAAGCGTTGGCGCACCCTGGCTTCGAGCTGGGGCGTGAGGTTGATCTCGGGCACCAGCAACAAGACTTGGGCTTGTGGGGCATCTTCCAGCACCAAGGCGGCACGGCGCAAATACACCTCGGTTTTGCCGCTGCCGGTGTTGCCATGCAACAAAAATGGACCGCTGTGTTGCGCTAGCTGCGCCAACACCTGCGTTTGCTCAGGCGTGAGAGGCGGCACCAGTGCTTTTTCCGTGCTTAAGGCGGCCAACGGCTTGAGGCGCGAGAGCTTGCGCTCAAACTGCAGCGCCGTCATGTCACGCAAGGACGGCGGCAAGCAGGCCATGGCAAATTCACCGGCGCTGCGTTGGTAGTAGTTGGCAGCGAAGTCAATCAGCTTCAGCCAATTTGCAGACAGAGGGGGGATGCCGTGCAAAACCGAATGGATGGTTTTAAGTGTGTGGGATGAAGTTTGCGGCGGCTCTGGCGCTTGGGGCCACACCAGACCCAAGGTATCGCGTTGCCCCAAGGGCACCCGCACCAGACAACCCACTTGCACCTCTTCCTCCGACTCGTAAGTCAATGGACCCGTCAAGCGGCTGTAAGCGGGTGTGGGCACCAGAACAAAAATTTCTCGCCGCATGTCAAGCCCTCATTTGCGGCGCGAAACTGATGCAGATCTTCACAAATTGAGCTAAGTCGTTGATTGAGAAGGGGCTTTGACAGTCATCCCAAAATTCTGTGGATAACTTTGTTGACAGCTTGCCAGACTGGCGCCGCAAGCCCGAAAAATAAGGGCTTTGAACACAATGCACGAAAAATTGGCAGCTCATAGAGTCTATATAAATCAATCACTTAATTAAAAACCGAAGATCTGCAATTTTTTTTTGGGAGTAGGTCCTTAGTTAATCGGTCGCCAAAAATTTGTGCATAACTACTTGGAGCAGGGTAAAACTTTTTTGTCAAAAGGGGGTGTTCATGCGGCTTGACGCTGCTTTTTGGAGTGGCTGTGCACCGCATCCACCAAGGCGCTGACATGCTCGGGCGGGGTGAACTGGCTGATGCCATGACCGAGGTTAAAAATGTGTGTCGGCCCGGTGGTGCTGGCGTCGGTGTGGGGCTTGCCAAAGCTGTCCAACACGCGATGGACCTCGGTGGCGATCTGCGCGGGTGGCGCAAACAGAATGTTTGGGTCGATATTGCCTTGCAGCGCTTTGCCGGGGCCGCCGACCTCGCCGCCCACCAAGCGACGGGCTGTGCCCAGATTCATGGTCCAGTCCAAGCCCAGCACCTCGCAGTCGAGGTCTTTCATCTCGGGCAGCCACAAACCGCCGCCTTTGGTGAACACAAGGCGTGGAATCACCGCGCCATCATGGCTGCGCTTGAGTTGCGCCAGCACGCGGCGGGTGTAGGCCAGGCTGAAGTCTTGGAAAGCGCCATCGGCCAACACGCCGCCCCAGCTGTCAAACACCATCACCGCTTGGGCACCGGCTTCGATCTGGGTATTTAAATAGAGGGCCACCGCGTCGGCATTGATGGCCAAGATGCGGTGCATCAGGTCGGGGCGGCTGTACATCAGGCTTTTCACCAGCCGGTAGTCGTCGGAGCCGCCGCCCTCCACCATATAGCAAGCCAGCGTCCACGGGCTGCCCGAAAAACCAATCAGCGGCACACGACCGTTCAGAGCTTTGCGAATGGAGGTGACCGCGTCAAACACATATTGCAGCTTGTGCATATCGGGCACGGCCAAGGCGGCCACGGCCGCTTCGTCGCGCACCACTTTGGCAAACTTCGGCCCTTCGCCTTGGGCAAACGACAGGCCCAGGCCCATGGCGTCGGGCACGGTCAAGATGTCGGAAAACAAAATCGACGCGTCCAGCGCATAGCGGTCCAGCGGCTGCAGGGTCACTTCGGTGGCGTAGTCCACATTGGTGGCCAGCCCCATGAAACTGCCGGCCTTGGCGCGGGTCGCGCAGTACTCGGGCAGGTAGCGTCCGGCTTGGCGCATGAGCCAAACGGGGGTGTGGTCGGTGGCCTGACGCAAGCAAGCTTTGAGGAAGGTGTCGTTGAGGAGTGGTGAGTTCATAAAGCTTATTGTGGCAGGGGAATGAGGGAGAGGGCTTGAAGTACCAAGTCAGGGCTGAGCACCTCTGACAAAACCTTGGGTGCTTGCTGGGGTGCGAGCAACACATAAACAGGGACACCGCTGCGCCCCAAGCGACTCAGCGCCTCGGTAATAGAAGGGTCGCGCCTTGTCCAGTCAGCGCGTAACAGCAGTACTTTTTTATCGGCAAACGCTTGCAAAACCTTGGCGTCGCGCAGCGTGGTTTGTTTGTTGACTTGGCAGGTGACGCACCAAGCTGCGGTGAAATCAATGAACACCGTTTGCCCTGCTTTCACTGCAGCAGCCTCGCGCTCAGGCGACCAAGCTTGCCAGTCAGAGTTGCTGCTGGTCTTGTCAGCAATGACTGTGGGTTCTTTCCAAACCAGCGGTCCCCAAGTGACAACGAGCAATAACAACAGGCCGCCCCACAGACCCAAACCCAGCCATTTGGCCTTGCCCGACCAGCCCAGTGCCCATACACAGGCACTCACCATCAACAGCGCGGCCAACATCACCGCCATGCCGTCGATGCTGGTTTGCTGACCCAGCACCCACAACAACCACACCACGGTGGCCAACATGGGAAATGCCAGCAATTGGCGCAGTCGCTCCATCCAAATGCCTGGGCGTGGCAACCAGCGTGCCCAAGCTGGCACCCAGCTCAAAAGTGTAAAAGGCAGTGCCAAGCCCGCGCCCAAAGCAACAAAAATCAACAGGCCTTGCCACAAGGGCAAGGTGAGGGCAATGCCCACCGAAGCGCCCATGAAAGGCGCGGTGCAGGGCGCGGCCACCACCACCGCCAATACGCCAGAGAGAAAAGCATCGGCCAGTGGGTGACGCACCCATTGCGCTGCCAAGCCGCTGCTCCATGAAGCGTTAACTTGAAGAACGCCCAAGAGGTTCAAAGCGATCAATGTAAAGAGCAACGCCAGCATGGACACCACCAGCGGCGACTGCAACTGAAAGCCCCAGCCCAGTTGCTGACCCGATGCCCGCAGACCCGCCACCAAAAGCGCCAGCGCCAGCATGCTGGCAATCACCCCCAGTGCATAGCTCAAACCGATGGCGCGGCGCTGGGTCACGCTGTGGTGGTGCTGACTGAGTGACAACACTTTGATGGCCAGCACAGGCAGCACGCAGGGCATGAGGTTCAGCAACAAACCACCCAAGAAAGCGCCCAGCAAAGCGGCGAGCAAGGCCGCCCAACTTGCCGCCTCGTTGACCATGGGGACTTCGGGCTGGCTGACAAGCGCCAAGTTTTTGGCTACGATCGCGCTGCCCTCGGGGGGCCAAGTGCCTTGGATGGCCAAATCTAAGCGCCATGCTTTGGCCTGTTCGTCAGAGCCTTCCACAACCAGCAGTCCCAGCTTGGCGGGCTCGCTGCTGCGCATGGCATGCAAGGGGGCTTGCAGCACATAGTCAGCACCTTGCCACTGGCCGGTCAGTGAGCCCGAGCCCAAGCCGCTGGCCAAGACCTCTGTGGATTCGGCAAAGAGTTGCAAAGGCTTGCCTTGCAAGCTTGAAGGAAGTCCTTGAATACGCAGCCCCAGGCCCTTGTCTGAAACTTGTGCGTTTTGGGGAGAAGGTTGTAAGGCCTGGGGCTGCGCAGCCAGCAGCGCTTCAAAAGCCGCTGAGTGGTTGGCGGTGCTGCCCGCCACCGGCAGTTGAATTTCAAAGCGGCCCTCTTGCGGAATGCATTCTTGCTTGCACACCAACCAACTGGCGAGCAACTGGAGTTTCAAAGTCCCACCGATGGCAACCAAGCCTTTGTCGACTTGGATGGGCGCGGCCAGCAACACCCGACCTTCAAAACCATGGTTGACCATGTCGCCGACACGGATCATCTGGGGAATCGGCCAAAGCGTGTTGCCCGCTTGCAGATCTGGAGGCAGGGCCCAGTTCAGCTGTGTGGCCAAACCGCTGTCACCCGCATTGAGCCAATAGGTGTGCCAGCCCGGTTGGTGCTGTAGCAACAAGCCCAGCAGCAGTGGTTCACCCGCCTTCACCCCTTGCGGCGCATGCGCCACCAACTCGGCGCGTACTTGAGCTGTGGTGACCACGCTGCTGGCAGGCATCTGGGCTAAGCAGGTGCCCAAGCTCAGGCTGAACAAAGCAATGAAACGAAGCAAGTAGTTACGCATACAGCCCATGTTACCCAAGCCTTTAAGATGCGGCATATGAAGGTTTTCCCCCGCCACTGGGCTGATTGCATCACCACCGACTTCGCTGAGCTCGACGCAGCGCAGGCTGTCGCCGTTTTGCCCTTGGGTGCCACCGAGCAGCATGGACCGCATTTGCCCTTGTCGGTTGACACCGACTTAGTCAACGCCATGTTGGCCGCCGCTCTTGTGCATTTGCAACCTACGGACCAAGTGCTGCTGCTGCCTACCCAAAGCGTGGGTCTGAGCTCAGAGCATCTGGCGTATGACGGCACGATGAGCTTTTCGCCCGCCTCGGTCATCGAACAGTGGTGCAGTTTGGGTGAATCGGTGGCGCGGGCGGGCTTGAAAAAACTCTTGCTCTTTAATGCGCACGGCGGCAATGTGGGCTTGATGGACGTGGTGGCGCGGGAGCTGCGGGGTCACTGCGGCCTGACCGTCTTCAGCAGCAACTGGTACCAACTGCCCTTGGGCGAGGCTTTGCAAGCCTTTGGCGCGCACGAGCAGCGCTTCGGTGTGCACGGTGGCGACATGGAAACCTCGCTGATGCTGGCGATTGCGCCGCACAAGGTGCGTATGGAAGAAGCGCAACACTTTGCATCAGCGTCCGAGCAGCGCTCCAAAGACTTTGCGCTGCTGGGCGACGGCAAAAGCGCCAAGCTGGGCTGGCATATGCAGGACTACAACCTGCATGGCGCGGCGGGTCATGCGTCAGCGGCTACGGCGGTCAAAGGCCAAGCGCTGTTGGACGCCGTGGCTGCCCAGCTGGCCAAATTGATACAAGAAATAGCCCGCTTTGAACCGCTGATTTAACTCAGGTGAAAGTCACCCAGTCGCGGTAGGCGGGGGCGTCCAAATGGTTGATGGTGTTAAAGCTCACCAAGGTGTGGCGCTTCGGTGTAAACACCAGTTCGCTCACCGCGGTGTTGCGAATGCGCATGTTCATCTCGATGAAGCTCTCAAAGGGCGTACCCAAGAGTGTGCCCACCGCGGTCGAGATGGGGCCGCCGCTGGAGACCATCAATACATCGCCCTTGTACTGCGCCCGCACATGGGCCATGGCGTCTTGGATGCCTTGCACAAATTCGGTGAAAGGCGGCATGCCAGCGGGTTGCGCCGCACCGTGCATCCAAGCTTGCAGACCTTTGCGCAGCAAACCGAAATGGTGTTTGTACAGCTCTGGCGTATTGGGCTTAGCCAATGGCTCTGGGTGGATGGCATGGATCACCGCGTGGCTGTCGTACTCGTTCAGGCCTGGCCAGACCAAGGGCTCTAGGGGGGGAAGCCCCAGACCTTGGTGTATGCCTTCAAAGGTTTGGCGGTGTCGCTTCAAACTGCCCATGAGCACCGCTTCAAACTGCAAACCGCGCTCACGGAAATAGTCGCCCAAGCGCTGGCTTTGCTGGTGGCCAAGGGTCGAAAGATTGTCGTAATCGTCAGCACCAAACGAGGCCTGGCCGTGGCGCACTAAGTAAAGGGTTCCCATGGCGGTCATTGTCGCCAATCTCCGCAAAGCATTCGGTCACGCCGGTGACCTTGGCTTAAAGCTGCACTGAACCCTCGATGCAAGTGACCGATTCGCCGCCCACCCAGACTTGGTTTTGCGCGTCGCGGTGCACATACACCCGCCCAGCTCTGGCCAAACAAGCGCCTTGGCTGGCGACATAACTGTTGGGCGCCAAGCCTGCCTCTATCAGCCACTGCCCTATAGCGGCATTCAAACTGCCCGTCACGGGGTCCTCTGCCAGACCGTTGTTGCCAGGGAAAAAAGCACGTACCTCAAACTGCGCGTCACCCTTACTCAGCGGGGCCACAACACCAATGTCCAAGCCTTTGAGTATTTCGGGGTCGGGTTTCAAGGCCAATACCTGCTCGGCAGAGGCCAGCATCACACCACGCCATTGCGGACCGTTGTTGCACCACGCATGGCTGACGATGCCTTGACGTGCCACACCCAAGCCCTTGGCGATCAGCTGCACATCGGCCTCGTCCAAGGGGCCGCCTCGACGCAATGGCGGCGCGGCAAACGCCAAGCGTGTGCCTTGGCGTTGAATGTTGACCAAGCCTACGCCGCACTCTTGCACCACGTCACGGCCTTTGGGAACGCCACCCGCTTGCAACCATGCATGGCAGGTGCCCAAGGTGGGTTGGCCGGCGAACGGGAGTTCCCGCCTGGGGCAAAAAATCCGCACCGCGTAGTCGGCTTGCGGGTGGGTGGGCGGCAGCACGAAGGTGGCTTCCGACAGGTTGGTCCAGTCGGTGAAGGCCTGCATGTGCGCAGTGCTCAGGCCCGTTCCATCCAGCACCACCGCCAAAGGGTTGCCAAGGTATGGCACAGCGGTGAACACATCGACCTGGGCAAATAAGCGTTGCTTCATGGCTGACTTTCGGTTCAAAACGCCCGAATCATCGCTGGACCGGCATTTTTCTGCTGACAAAAACCGTTGCCACCACGGCCAAACCGAAGATGACTGTCGTCGCATCTAAGTGCTCGCCCAAAATGGGAATGGCTAACAACATGCCCAAAAAAGGTTGCAGCAACTGTATTTGGCTCACTCTTACCGTGCCGCCCATGGCAAGGCCTCGGTACCAAGCAAAAAACCCCAGCCACATTGAAAAAAGTGACACATAAGCAAAACCAGCCCAGGCGCTCCAAGGGACAGGGTTGGTGGGTTGGCTAAGCCATGCCATCGGTAGCGTCAACGGCAGGGATATCACCAAAGCCCAGCAAATCACTTGCTCGGCACCCATGGTTTGCGACATGCGTCCACCCCAGGCGTAGCCCAGCGCGGCAAAGGCCATGGCAGCCAATAGCAACAAATCTGCGGAATGAAAATGCAAGCCCGACTGTCCTGAGCGCAGCAGCGCAAAGCCCACCACCAGCGCGGTGCCGGTGACAGCGCACAGCCAAAACCCCCAAGACGGTTTTTGTTTGTTCATGACTGCCGCCAAACTGGCGGTTGCAAGTGGCAGCACGCCTGTGATGACGCTGGCGTGTGTGGCTTCAACGTAGCGCATGGCCAAAGAGGTCAGCAGCGGAAAGCCAAACACCACCCCCAGCGCCACCAAGCCAAGGCCCTTCCATTGGTTTTTGCTAGGAAAAGCTGCTTTGCTGATCCATAGGTAAATCACCGACAAACAAGCCGCGACGACGGCACGCCCCATGGCCAAAAACACGCCTGACAAATGTGGATCTTCGGGTGTACCAACAGCCAATCGGGTAACGGGCAAGGTAACGGCAAACATCGTCACCCCGAGCAACCCAAACCACATGCCTTTGCGCTCAGTGGGTGTCATGCCACGGTGGTTCGCTGGCTTAACACTTCCAAACGCTCCATCGCCGCTAGCAATTCATCGTCTATTTGGCCTACCCGCGTGGCTTTGTCCGCCGCCAACTTGGGGTCGCTCGCATACAAACTGCCGTCGGCCAAAGCTTTGTTCAACTCAAGCTGTTCTTTTTCCAACTGTTCAATCAGCGAGGGCAGGCTGTCATGTTCGCGCTGCTCTTTGAAGCTGAGTTTTTTGGCGGCCAGTTTGGCTGTCGGTGGTGTGACCGCGCCCGCTTTACCCGCTGAAGGAGCCGAATTTTGCAGGGTATGACTGGGGGTCTTTGCTATATCTGCCGGTTTGATGTCAGCCACTTTTTGCGACCACACTTTGGCGCGGTTTGACTGCAACAGCCAATCCTGCACACCGCCTTCGTACTCGCGCCAGTGCCCTTCGCCTTCGTAGGCGATGGTGCTGGTCACCACATTGTCCAAAAACGCCCTGTCGTGGCTGACCAGAAACACCGTGCCCGCATAGTTTTGCAGCAACTCTTCGAGCAACTCCAAGGTGTCGATGTCCAAATCGTTGGTTGGTTCATCCAGCACCAACACATTGGCAGGGCGGGCAAACAAGCGAGCCAGCAGCAAACGGTTGCGCTCGCCACCCGACAAGGTTCGCACCGGCGAGTTGGCCCGTGCGGGGGAAAACAAGAAGTCACCCAAATAGCTTTTCACATGCTGGCGCTGGGTACCAATTTCTATCCATTCGCTCCCCGGGCTGATGAAGTCTTCCAACGTGGCATCTAAATCCAGCGCATTGCGCATTTGGTCAAAGTAGGCAACTTGCAAATTCGCACCTTGGCGCACCTTGCCCGTCGTCGCTTGCAGTTCACCCAAAATCAGTTTCAGCAATGTGGTTTTGCCCGCACCATTAGGGCCGATCAAGCCTATTTTGTCGCCACGCAACAAGGTGGCGCTGAAATGATTGACCACCCGTTTGTCGCCAAAATTAACAGAAACATCGGTCAATTCAGCCACAATTTTTCCGCTGGGCAAACCCGCGTCCACACTGGCCCTGACCTGACCCACAGCATTGCGTCTGGCAAGACGTGTGGCGCGAAGTTTTTCCAAACGACCAATCCGCGCGACCGACCGCGTTCTTCTCGCTTCAACGCCTCTTCGCACCCACACCTCTTCTTGCGCCAGCAGTTTGTCGGCCTTGGCTTGGGTCACCGCTTCTGCGGCAATTTCCGCTTCTTTCAAGAGCAAATAGCTCTGAAAATTGCCTTGGTAAGAGCTCAAATGTCCACGGTCCAACTCCACGATGCGGGTAGACACCTTGTCCAAAAACGCCCGGTCGTGGGTGATGACAAGCACACTTCCTTTGAACTCCACCAGCAAGTCCTCTAGCCATTGAATACCGTCCAAATCCAAATGGTTGGTAGGCTCGTCCAAAAGCAAAACGTCGGGCAGCGTCACCAGCGCTTGCCCAAGCGCTACCCGCTTGCGCGTGCCCCCCGAGAGGCTTCCTACCAAAGCCGCGCCGTCTAAGCGTAAGCGCTGCAAGGTTTCAGTTACTCTTTGTTCCCAGTTCCAGCCGTCTTGCAGTTCAATGGTGTTTTGCAAGGTATCCAAGTCGCCATCGCCAGCGTAGTAAAGCTCGAGGACCGACTTCAGCGATGCAAGACCCTCGCTCACCGCGTCAAACACGGTCAATTCTGCATTCAACAAAGGCTCTTGTGCCACATAGGCCAAGTTCAGGCCTTGTTGGAACTGAACCACCCCGTCGTCGAGGTGCTCTAAACCCGCCAAAATTTTCAAAAGCGAAGATTTGCCAGTTCCATTGCGGCCAATCAAGCCAATGCGCTCACCTGCTTCAATCGATAAAGCGGTGCGGTCTAAAAGAGCTACGTCGCCAAAAGCGAGTTGTGCGGATTGCAAAGTAATGAGAGCCATGGCCCGATTATGCAGGCCTGGCCCGCCCTCAAAAAAATCGCTTAAGCACTTAAGTCATTGAAAGAAAAGAATTTTTCTCCCAATTTAGTGACGGGCTTGAAAAGTTTTTGTTGCCGGGTCTTGCGGGCTACAAAAAGTGCGCTATACTAGCGGGCTCTGCTTTTGAAACGTAACTTAAAAAGGTTTTGGGCAAAAGCAAAGAAAAAGGCAAATAAGTTTTGACGCTGCCTTCAAATTTGTGTCATAATCTAAGGCTTCGCTGATCGCGGCGGGGTTTTAAAGCAGGTAACTGTTTGGGTTCATTAACAAATTACAGCCGATAAGCGTGGGCGTTTTAAGGCGATTGCCAAGGTTCTAGTAACCGAGTCGCAAGACTTAAAACGCTCATGAAGATAGAAGTGAAGTTCACTTCAATTCCGTTTTTAATGAGTGGCCTCGAAAGAGGCAAAAAAACTATCAAGATCGAACTATAGAGTTTGATCCTGGCTCAGATTGAACGCTGGCGGAATGCTTTACACATGCAAGTCGAACGGCAGCACGGGGGCAACCCTGGTGGCGAGTGGCGAACGGGTGAGTAATATATCGGAACGTGCCCAGTCGTGGGGGATAACGTAGCGAAAGTTACGCTAATACCGCATACGATCTACGGATGAAAGCGGGGGATCGCAAGACCTCGCGCGATTGGAGCGGCCGATATCAGATTAGGTAGTTGGTGGGGTAAAGGCTCACCAAGCCAACGATCTGTAGCTGGTCTGAGAGGACGACCAGCCACACTGGGACTGAGACACGGCCCAGACTCCTACGGGAGGCAGCAGTGGGGAATTTTGGACAATGGGCGCAAGCCTGATCCAGCCATTCCGCGTGCAGGACGAAGGCCTTCGGGTTGTAAACTGCTTTTGTACGGAACGAAAAAGTCTTGGCTAATACCCAGGATCCATGACGGTACCGTAAGAATAAGCACCGGCTAACTACGTGCCAGCAGCCGCGGTAATACGTAGGGTGCGAGCGTTAATCGGAATTACTGGGCGTAAAGCGTGCGCAGGCGGTTATATAAGACAGATGTGAAATCCCCGGGCTCAACCTGGGACCTGCATTTGTGACTGTATAGCTAGAGTACGGTAGAGGGGGATGGAATTCCGCGTGTAGCAGTGAAATGCGTAGATATGCGGAGGAACACCGATGGCGAAGGCAATCCCCTGGACCTGTACTGACGCTCATGCACGAAAGCGTGGGGAGCAAACAGGATT
>CAMDKR010000047.1 GCA_945901225.1 Bordetella parapertussis
CGGGTGCCGCCATCGGCTTGCAAGACATCGCAGTCAAGCTGAATCGTGCGCTCACCCAGCTTCTTCAAGTCAAATACCGCTCGCATAGAACGACCAATGAGGCGCTGTATCTCTTGGGTGCGACCACTTTGCTTGCCCTTGGCGGCCTCGCGGTCGCTGCGGGTGTGTGTGGCGCGGGGCAGCATGCCGTACTCGGCGGTCACCCAACCCTCACCACTGCCACGTTTATGGGGCGGTACTTTTTCTTCCACCGAAGCAGTGCAAAGTACCTTGGTGTTGCCAAACGCAATCAAGACCGAACCCTCGGCGTGTATGGTGTAGTGGCGGCTGATGGTAACGGGGCGCAAGGCATCGTTGGCGCGTTGAAGACGAGAAGAAATGGTGCTCATGGCTGAGTAAGAAACCTTGTGTTGTGATAGGCGCTATTGTCCTTCAACCCTAGCTGGCAAGGCAGGGATAATGGCTCTTTAGAGAAAATCCACCTATGTCCTTACAAAGTATGACTGGTTATGCCAGCGCTCAAACCACGCTGGCAGCAGAGGGCGCTTCTGAAGCTGCGCGATTGGGCTTGGAAATTCGCAGCGTCAATAGCCGCTTTTTGGATGTGAGTTTTCGCTTGCCTGATGAGCTACGCCAGCATGAGCCGGCCTTGCGCGAACTGATAGGACAACACATCAAACGCGGCAAAGTCGAGCTACGCGCTCACTTAGAAGCCTCCCAAGCCAGTGCCGTTGCCATGCCGGATAAAGCCCTGCTGCAAAACCTCATGGAGATTCAACAACTGGTACGCAGCACCATGCACGATGCGGCATTGCTCTCGGTTGCTGAGGTTATTCGCCTAAGCCATGGCCCTGTGACACTCAACCAAGATTGGTCAACACAAGTCATGTCTTTGGGCCAGCAGGTGCTTAGCCACCTGAGCGAAGCCAGACAACGCGAAGGGCAACGCTTAGCGGCTGATTTGCTGCAAAGAGCCCAACAATTACAAGCTTTGGCAGACCTGGCCCTCCCATTGGTGCCCAAAACCGTTGAAACCCAGCGACTGCGCTTCTTAGAGCGCTGGCGTGAAGCCATGGAGTTGGTTGATGCACAGGCCTTGCCAGACACCATCCACGAACGCGCCTTGGCCGAAGCTGCCAGTTTTGCGGTTCGCGCCGATGTTGCAGAAGAAGTCACCCGCTTGAAAACCCATTTAGATGAAATTGCCCGATTGCTACAACTTTCTACCCACAAAGAGGGTGTAGGTAAAAGGCTGGACTTTCTTATTCAAGAATTGCACCGTGAAGCCAATACACTTGGCTCCAAAGCCAGCGCTATCGAGATGACGCGTATCTCTTTAGATATGAAAGTGCTGATTGAGCAAATGCGCGAACAAGTTCAAAATCTTGAATGAAGACGATCTACCCAGGAAATCTTTTCGTGGTTGCCGCGCCCAGTGGAGCAGGCAAATCGAGCTTGGTCAAAGCCTTGATGGAGTTAGATGCAGGTGTGCAGCCATCGGTCTCGCACACCACCCGTGCCCCACGCGGACAAGAATTTCATGGCCGTGAATATTTCTTCATCGACGACACTGAATTCGACGCCATGGTAGCTAACAACGCATTTTTAGAATGGGCCCATGTCCACGGCAACCGCTACGGCACCAGCAAATACACCATCGAAGAACGCATCTCCCAAGGCCTTGACGTCATTTTAGAAATTGACTTTCAGGGTGCTGTGCAAATCAAACGGCTGTTTGCCAATGCGGTGTTGATATTTATATTGCCCCCGAGTTGGGAAGAGTTGCGCGCTCGCTTGCAGCGACGCGGTGAAGACACGGCTGAAGTCATTGAAATTCGCTTGGCCAATGCCGCCACAGAGATGGCTCAGGCCCATGAGTTCGACTTCGTTATAATCAATCAACTATTTGACAAAGCCTTATTCGATCTTAAAGCTATTGTTCATGCGCAGCGCCTCAAATACGCGTCGCAACGCAGAATCAGAAGCGATATTTTCCAAGCCTTGAAACTCATCTGATCACCGGAGCACCACCATGGCACGCATCACTGTTGAAGACTGTCTCGAAAAAATCCCCAACCGCTTTCAGTTGGTTTTAGCCGCTACCTACCGCGCACGTATGCTGGCGCAAGGCCACACGCCCAAAATTGAGAGCAAAAACAAGCCAGGTGTGACCGCCTTGCGAGAAATTGCGGCTGGCAAAATCGGCATCGAAATGTTGAAAAAAGTACCAGGCTAAGCCCCTTAACTTAAGGCCTAGGCCTCAAATCACACCAAAGCACTGCGCATGCAGTGTTTTTTTTCGCCCCCAAGGCCATCTCGCTGACAAAACGCTACAGTTGAGCCTATGGTTTCCGCTGAAAAAACCCTCACAGCCCCTACCCCCGCTAGCAATGCTGCAGCGGCAAGCTTTGCTTTGCTTGAAGCCAAACTTGAATACCTAGGCGCTGATGGCATTGAGCACGTCAAGCGTGCTTACCGTTTTGCGGATGAGGCCCATTTAGGCGTGACCCGCCGCAGCGGCGAGCCCTATATCACCCATCCCATTGCGGTGGCCTTGCAATGTACCGAGTGGAAGCTCGATAGCCAAGCGCTGATGGCAGCACTTTTGCACGATGTGATGGAAGACTGTGGTGTCACCAAGATCGACTTGATCGAAAAATTCGGCCCGCACGTGGCTGAGTTAGTGGATGGATTGACCAAGCTAGACAAACTGAGTTTTGAAACCAAAGAAGAGGGACAGGTTGAATCGTTTCGCAAGATGCTGCTTGCCATGGCGCGTGATGTACGGGTGATTTTGGTCAAATTGGCAGACCGTACGCACAATATGCGCACCATGGAGGCGATGCCGCGCGCACGTTGGAAATCCATCAGCAGCCAGACTTTGGAAATTTATGCGCCTATCGCCCACCGTTTAGGACTGAACCAAACTTACCGCGAACTACAAGATTTGGCGTTTCGCTACCTTAGACCTTGGCGCTACCAAGTACTTGAAAAAGCAGTCATGAAGGCGCGCAGCAGAAGGCGTGACTTGTTGCAAAAATTGCAACGCGATGTAGAGGGCGCATTTAAAAATGCCAATCTTTCTATCCATATTTTCGGTCGAGAGAAAACCCTTTACTCCATCTACCAGAAGATGGGACAAAAGCACTTGAGCTTTGCCCAAGTCACCGATATTTACGGCATGCGTATCTTGGTTCCCAGTCTGATTGACTGCTATACGGGCCTAGGGATATTGCACCAACTCTACAAACCCGTGCCCGGTAAATTCAAAGACCATATCGCCATCTCGAAGGTAAATGGCTATCAGTCTTTGCACACCACCTTGGTGGGGCCAGCAGGTATCAACGTTGAGTTTCAATTACGCACTGACGCCATGCATGTGGTCGCTGAGTCTGGGGTTGCAGCACATTGGATGTACAAGACCAGTGACCCTGTGCATGAACGCGCAGAGCGATTGGGCACGCAATGGTTGCAGTCCCTGCTTGACATCCAAGATGAAACCCGCGATGCCGCCGAATTTTGGGACCATGTCAAAGTGGATTTGTTCCCCGATGCGGTTTATGTGTTCACACCGAAAAGTCACATCATGGCCTTACCCCGTGGGGCTACTGTGGTTGACTTTGCGTATGCAGTTCACACCAACGTTGGTGAACGAACACTGGGCGCCAATGTCAATGGTCAACCCGTGTCGCTTCGCAGCGAACTCAGCAACGGTGACGTGGTGGAAATCATCACCTCGCCTGAAACCACGCCTAACCCTGCTTGGTTGGGGTTTGTGAAAACGGGCCGTGCCAGATCGAAAATTCGCCACTATTTGAAAACCCGAGCACAGTCTGAATCGCAAGACTTGGGTGAAAAACTTTTGACGCAAGCCTTGCGATCCGAAGGGTTTGCACAATTACCAGCTTCAGACCCAACGCACCGGAGTTTGTGGGACAAACTCTTGCGTTTCACAGGCAGCAAAACCCTGACCGAGTTATTGACCGACATTGGCTTGGGCAAGCGCGTGGCCACCATCGTGGCCAAACGCTTGGTCAAACTGCTGGCTGATTTGGGTGAACGCCCCGACCCCTTGTTGCTAAGCCTTGAGCGATTTATCGCTCACGAAACTTTGTCGCAAGGCAGCGTGGTGGTGGATGGCAGCGACAACGCTTCAGTGCAATATGCCCAGTGCTGCCACCCCTTGCCGGGCGACGCGATTTTGGGTTACTTGGGCCATGGAGAAGGCTTGGTGGTGCACTTAGACTCCTGCCAAGTCGCTCAGCGCCTGAAAACCAAAGACAGCGAACGTTTCATTGCTGTCGAGTGGTCCGATGAACCCGTGCGCAGTTTTGAAGCGAGCATTGTGGTGACAGTTTTAAATGGCAAGGGTGTGCTGGCCAGTGTGGCCTCTTCCATCACATCTGCTGAAGCTGACATCAAATTGGTCAGTATGGTGGATGAAGTCAGCGGTAAAGAGGCCACTGATTTGAGGTTCTTGATCGCAGTGCAGGATGTGGCTCATCTGCAGTCGGTATTGGGCAGTTTGCAAAGGCTGCCTTCTGTCAGCAAAGCCAGTCGCGCATTTTCACAGCGCGCACAAGCTTAAAGCCTCAAGCCAAGCTGCTAAGGCTTATTCTCGGGCGAGGGATACGCCACTTTGAGAACTTCAATTTCAAGAACACCTTTGGGTGTCTGCAACTTCACCACATCACCTACATGCGCCTTAAGCAAAGCTTGTGCAATGGGGGACACCCAACTGACCTGTGCGTTGAGGCTATCAGCCTCATCGATACCCAAAATGGTGATGGTGTTGGTACTGCCAAGCTGATCCTCGTAAGTGACAGTAGCCCCAAAGAAAACTTGAGCACCGCCGAAGTGAACGCAAGGGTCTGACACTACTGCAATTTCAAGGCGCTTGGTCAAAAAGCGAATGCGCCTGTCAATTTCTCGTAAACGCTTTTTCCCGTAAATATAGTCGCCGTTTTCAGAGCGGTCGCCATTGCTGGCTGCCCAATGCACTATCTCAACAACTTTGGGGCGCTCATCGTCAATCAGCCCGAGTAACTCTTGCCGCATTTGGGCATAGCCCTGAGGCGTGATGTAGTTTTTACTGCCATTGGGCAAAGAGTTCGGGGAGTCTTCGTCTTCGTCGTCTTTGTCAGACTCGCGGGTAAAGGCTTTGCTCATATATAAGTAAATGGTGCGGCTGGCAGGATTCGAACCCACGACCCCTTGGTTCGTAGCCAAGTACTCTATCCAACTGAGCTACAGCCGCACTGGGCGCAGATCATAACATGTACAAACCAAGGTCCAAAGTCATGTTGAACTGTCATGCACATCTAAATTTTCTTTGAGTTTGGTTTTTTGGTGACGCAAATACAAATCAAATGCATGCAATACGCCTGCAAAAAATAGACAGATGAGGGAGATGATGGATATGGATTCTTCAGCGGTGAATCGAAATCCCAAAACCAGAAAAAAGCCAGGTGCCAGGGAAAAACTCAGCTCCGATAAATTCAATCCGTGTGGATGCCGCTTGAAATGGAAATACAGATAAGCCCACTCCAATAGAAAAAACACAATCACCAAGTCAAGTAACCAAACAGGCAGTGTGTGTTCCATCAATGCATTATCACGGCATCAGGATGTCTTAGCGCTCTCAATCGTTGACCATTTGACTCGACCGTCCAATCGTCCAAATGATGCCCAATCCTAAGGTGGTTCCTCTTTCTTGCAGATGCAAAGGGCTATCGCTATTAACGCCTTTACCAGAGAAGTCGGTTCGACTAAAAGCAAACATCCGAACGTCTTCGTTTAGCTTATGCGACAGCGTCAATTGAGCACGTGGCGTGATCAATCCTGCTTTGGCAGTGTAAGCACTGCGAGAAGAAGTTGCGTACTGTGATGGAACGCCATAAAGGTATTGGTTGAATTGCTGATCACCATAAATCAAGCCTAAGCTTCCTGAAAATCCCCAACCACGGCCCAAATCACGTTTATCGTAAGTGAGTTTTGGTTCGAAGGTTAAGCCTCTGTAGTTCACTCCACTGTTGAATTCAAACACGCCGCGCAATGGCAATTCCAATCTCACCACGGAGTCTTGGCTGGGGCGCGCCAAATTCAGTTTGGCACGTGGTCCAAACTCCAGCAAAAAACCCAATTCAGGCATGCCGCTTCGCACTTTGACGTCGTCGCTGGAAGCGCGCAGTGCACCGCTGAGTCCGATGTCAAATTCTGCAAATGCATTTTTGGCGACTCTTGCACCTACCGTTCCACCCGCGGCACGCCATACTGGCCCTCGATAGACAAACCATGGAAGCACCAGTCCTCGGGCTACATCATCAGCAGCACCCGGGTATGCAGGGCCGGTGAGACCGAAACCGGCCAATCCTGCTTCCCACAATGGCTTTTGAACGCCTTCGACATTGGGTTCAGACTGAGCATGAGAAAAAGTAAATACCGTTAGGCCTAATGCAGCCGTTATCAGGGAACGGAAAATATAAAAAAACACGTACACCACCCGAAATCATTTATCCAGATTTATTATTCACACACACTTGCTACAACGTCAAGTTAAGCAAATACCCTTGTGTTTTTTAGGAAAGCCATCGGCGGGCGTTTATCCATCTTCAAATCATGCGAATGCTAATATGCTCTTCATGGTTATTTCACGACGACAAAGTTTATTGCTAGCGCTGGCCATCAACTGCTGCTTATTTGGTGTTGTAAGCGCACAAAGTAAAGTTTCAGAATCACGGTTAATGCCTTATTTAGGAACTCCCAACTTGGTTGGCCAAGCTAAATTTACCTATTGGGGTATCGATGTCTATCAGGCAAGCTTATGGTCAAGCGAAAGCAGCTTGACCCCAGAGCAATGGGAGACCAAGCCTCTGGCTCTGGACTTGCTCTACCTGAGGGACTTTAAGGGCGCAGACATTGCTAAACGCTCTATTGATGAAATTCAAGCTCAAAGCCCCTTGCCAAAAACCAAAGCACAAGCTTGGCTAAAAAGCCTTGAAGTTATTTTCCCCAATGTCAGCAAAGGACAAACACTGACTGGGGTCTATCTGCCCAATGCTGGCATGCATTTTTTGTTTAATGGTACTTACTTGGGGGAAATCAAAGATCCTGAGTTGTCAAAAAGTTTTTTTGATATTTGGCTGTCAAAGCAAACTTCTGCGCCAGAGTTGAGGAAGAAACTGTTCGCAAAAAACCTCTGATTTTCTGCCAGAGGCCAATACATAAAGCGAACTAGGTTTTTTGGTGGGCCCACCTGGACTCGAACCAGGGACCAAAGGATTATGAGTCCTCTGCTCTAACCAACTGAGCTATAGGCCCTTGGGTCAGATTGTAATTGCTGAACTTTGAAGCCTACATGCGACTTGAATAATCAATAGATGTCCCACCATTTTTGTTTAACCCATGGTTTACAAACAAACTCAATGGTTTGACTGTCCGTATTGCCTTCAGTCAATTGCAAAATACCATCGGAAGGTCGAAAAACAAAATGCATCTGTTCAGTAGGAACGGCTTCGCCGTTGGTGAGGTTTCCTTTTTCGCGAACAAATGGAAGGATATCTAAGGTGGCTTGGTTAAGAGAAAAACTCGCTTGCAAATGACCACGAACTTGTTGGTTTGAGGCTTCTTTAAGGTCACGCCATTGCGTCATGGTTGGTTGACTGGGTGTTGCGCATTGCGAAGAATCCACTGGCCAAAGCACACACATTTCTTGCTCTGCCAATCGAACGATTTGTTGTTTGTATACATTGGTCATGCTCTCTTGGGCATAACTTTCACAAAAAAATTCTTGCCCTTTTGGGGGGTTGCAAGCAGTCAAAGAACCTGAAAGTAAAACGGCAATGATGCTTTTAAATCTCACAGTATCAAAACCAAGGTTTGGAACATTGACCCGCAAATACAGCGACCACCTTCATCTGGCCCACCTCACCATCAATAAAACGCGTACCTGAAGATTGGCTAAAGACTCGCAATGCCTGGGTCGCCGCATTGAATTCGAATGCATACGACATGTTTTCTACAGCATGCGAGCTGTAGCTTCCATGAAAACCCACAGGCGTTTGCGCGGCAAAATGGTTGTCTTGGTTCAGTTCTTTGTACAAGGGGAAGCGGTGGTTGTCCAAATACACCTCACCTCGGCGAATTTCAATCTTATGCATTTCGCTGGTTTTATTTTCTTGCACAACTGAGGTCGAAGTTGGTTCTCCTTGCGTCGTCCAATACCGTGACTGCTGGGTTTGCCCCTGACAGTTAAGGGTGGGGTAAAGCTGGCCATACCCATGCACTCCCAAGGGCATGGCAATGACAAGTGCGGCCATTCCAAAGTACTTTAGTGATCTTGCTGGCTTGTGAGTTTCACGGCCAAAAGATGCTTTGGTTTGTCGTTGAACAGCTGCGGTTTGCAGTGACCCATCCTGTGATGCGTGTGGCTCATTCAACTCCGCTGGGCCATCGGAATGGCCATTGAGAATTACTTCTGTTGTTTGGTTAGCTTGTATAGCTTGGTTAATTTCTATAGCTTGATTGGCTTGATTGGCTTCAATAGCCTCGGTAGCGCCTTGCGAAGCCATACCATCAGAGGGAATGGGCTTTCTAGTAGGGCGAACAGATGGCGGCACTTCAACCGGTTGAAAGTTAAGCTCTGGCCAAGTGTTCTTCAAGTTGGCTTTGTTTTGTCTATCAACTTCAGGCACAGACACTTTCAACTGTGGCGCATCAGGCTTTAACTGAACAGAAGGATTGCCAGGCAGCGATTGAGGCGTCGATGGCACAGGCACAGTATTGGAGAGGGATTTTTCAACTTCTTTAGACGCTCGGATATTTGCAAATTTCTCTTTAGATTCTTTTGCCGAAACTGATCTTCCATTGCTTTTAGGAAAAAATTGGTTTAATTTCTCATGCACTTGTCCGATATTTTTCTGCAAATCATCTATGCGGACTTCAGACACCAAATTGGGAGGTGTCAAATTGAAACCAGAAAAATCCAAGCCTTGGAAATTATCTGAATACCCGCCCTCGCCTATGCCTTGCTGTTGTTTGCGGAAACCGTTGGCGCCAATTTTTTGAACATTGGAAAGTGCAGCAACTTCTTGAACATTTTGTAAATTCGCGTCACGACCTACTTCGCCAATGACAGCCTCTCGAATTTTTTCAGTGGCATTGTTTGAGACGCGTTCAACGTCTTTTTCATCTTGAAAAGTGTCGCTAACCTGCTGGATGTTTTCCTGCATGGTCCGCGTGACCACATCGCTCAAACTGCCTTGCGATTTCTCACTTTGCCACTCGCCTTGATTGGCCGCCCCAGTGACTTCTCTTTTGCCATGGGCTGCATTGCTGTGCTTGTGGCTCAGGTCCATTCCAAATGTAGAACCCCTGCCTTTCTTGCGTGTTCTCTTGCGGGTATGCAATGACTTGACTTCTTCATCTGTACCAAAGGGCTTAAAGTTTTTGATTTCTAACGGCGCATAGTAGGAGCTGAATTGTTTGTCAGACACATCAAAAGCTGCCAACAAATTATCAAACAAGCGCTTTTCAATTTCTACCACTTTGCCGTCCGACATCATGCAATCACACACGTTGGCCAATATCAGCAATTTTTGATCTGCATTGAGCACCGAAGCTGCTTCACTGCAGAATTGACTCATCTTGACATTGCGAACATATTGCATCGCAAAGGTTTGCAAGTTTTCAAATTCACCAATGACCACTTGCAACTGACCAATTTCTTCTTGTGCGATATCGCCGTCAGCAGACATCATGTAGATCAAAGAGGCGGCCATCGCCAAATGCGGCGTGATCACTTCCTGGTCTAAAAGCTCCGGCTCATAAGGTCCAAGCAACGACTTTTCGTTTTTAAGCGATATAGCGCTGTAATAGGTAGTGAATGATTTAGAGCTGTACCCAAATGAGAGGCAAATTTTTTGAAACAACTCTTCTTCTACTTGCTCACATACGCCGTCTGCCAATAAGCAATCGCACAAATTACACAAAATACAGAGCTTGTCTTCGTTGCTTAGAAGGGCAGGTGCGTCCTTGAGAAATTGGTCTAAGGAAATGGTTTCTACATATTCAAATGCCAACTCCAATACATCTTGGTTGCCACCAATCACTGCTTGTAGTTGACTTGACTCATGGTCATCAATTGCCCCATCGGCCATCAGCATATATAGCAGGGCCACCGCCAACGATAAAAATGGCGTGAGTTCTATGGGTTCATCAGGCTCAGCATCAACCGAGTCGAAAGAATCGACTTGACTGAGGGCATCGTCGGCCGTGGCTAGCGATGACATAGGAGCGTTCATGGGTGCCTAAGATTAAGGGTTTCTCAGTTTGCACCCCAGAGAGAACCGGCTACACATGGCTTTGCACCAATACGCACACAAACCCATGCTTTTAAAAGCTATTTGAAGGTATTAAATTAATTTAGTCGTCATTATTCAAACAGTTATCACTAAAGAGGTTTATGGCTCAAAGCATTGCTTAGTAATTTGGAGGTGATGTCCACAATTTGAATCATCCGCTCATAAGGCATTCGGGTGGGGCCAATCACACCCAAGGTACCCACCACTTGCCCATCGACCTCGTAATTGGCACTGACAACCGAGAGTTCTTCAAAAGGAACAATTTGACTTTCACCGCCAATGTAAATTCGCACACCCTCGGCTTGAGAAGAAATATCTAGCAAACGCATGAGTTGCGCTTTTTCTTCAAACAACTCGAAAGCGCGGCGCAGTTGGCCCATGTCACTGGAAAAATCAGATACCGACAACAAATTGCGTTCGCCGCTGATGACCACCTCGTCTTCGCCTTGCACCAAAGCTTCAGAGCTGAAATTCACTGCAGCTTGCATCAAGGCGGCAATCTCGCTTCGCAAACTATCGACCTCGGCTTGCAAACGCTCTCGCACCTGATCAATGCCCATGCCAGCAAAGTTGGCATTCAGGTAATTGGAGGCTTCGATCAACTGCAATTGCGAAATATCCGTATCGGTAAAGATGACGCGGTTTTGCACATCGCCTTCGGGCGTCACGATGATGACCAAAACGCGTTTATCGGAAAGCCGTAAAAACTCAATATGGTGAAACACCGAACTGCGCTTGGGGGCCATGACCACGCCAACAAAGTTTGATAAGTTAGACAACAACTGCGCTGCACTGGTGATGACTTTTTGCGGCTGCTCCGCCACCAAACTCGGCGCTTGTAAATGTTGGCGATCAAAAGTCAACATGGTGTCAACAAACAATCGGTAGCCCCGCGCTGTGGGAATACGTCCCGCCGATGTGTGGGG
>CAMDKR010000048.1 GCA_945901225.1 Bordetella parapertussis
ATGAAGCTCACGTTTACACTGAGAAAAGATGGAATATTTTTTTCAAAACCTATTGACAAATGTGGCCACACCCGAAATAGGTTTGGTTGTTTTGTTTGTTTGTGCTGTCTTGGC
Source organism: Bordetella parapertussis (assembly GCA_945901225.1). Lineage (GTDB taxonomy): Bacteria > Pseudomonadota > Gammaproteobacteria > Burkholderiales > Burkholderiaceae_C > Limnohabitans. The sequence continues at coordinate 115 of CAMDKR010000048.1, forward strand.
TGCTACCTTGCTACCGCTGGGCTCCGAGCCAGTGCTGTTGGCCTTACTGGCTTTTTATCCAGAGTTGCTTTGGCCCTCGCTGCTGGTTGCCACAGTCGGCAATACCTTGGGTGGTGCCATCGGCTGGTGGATGGGCTACGGTGCTGAACGCTGGATGGCCAAGCGTTTGAACCAAGACCATGTGACCGTGCATATGCGTGCATTAAATTGGCTAGAGCGCATTGGCCCCCCTGCCTGTTTGGGGGCTTGGCTCCCCATCATAGGAGACCCCTTGTGTGTGGTCGCTGGTTATTTGCGTCTGCCCTTTTGGCCTTGTTTGGCCTATATGGCGATAGGTAAAGGCTTGCGCTATCTATTGCTTATTTATGGTTTGCAATTTTTAGTTCCATTTATTCATTCATAGGGACGCAATGTTCCTCAAGAACTGAACAAAAAGTTCATCACATCGCCGTCTTTGACGACGTATTCTTTTCCCTCGGCGCGCATCTTGCCCGCATCTTTCGCACCTTGCTCGCCTTTGAATTGGATGAAGTCGTCAAAGGCGATGGTTTGGGCACGGATGTAGCCCTTTTCGAAATCGGTGTGGATCACGCCTGCTGCTTGCGGACCGGTGTCGCCCACATGGATGGTCCAGGCCCGCACCTCTTTCACGCCAGCGGTGAAGTAGGTTTGCAAACCCAGCAAGGTGTAGGCCGAGCGGATCAAGCGGTTCAAGCCCGGCTCGGTTTGGCCTAACTCGCTCAAAAACATATCGCGGTCTTCGTCGCTCATCTCGCTCATCTCGGCTTCGAGCTTGGCGCAAATGGCCACCACCGGCGCGTTTTGTGAGTGGGCGTAAGCGGTGAGTCGATCCAGCAAGGGGTTGTTCTCAAAACCATCTTCCGACACATTGGCCACAAACATGGCAGGCTTGGCAGTGATCAAGAAAAACTGTTTCAGCAGCGGCTTTTCTTCCTTGCTGAAATCGATGGTGCGCACGGGCTTGGTGTCGTTCAAAGCAGCTTGGCATTTCTCCAAAATGGCCACCAATTTGGCGGCCTCTTTGTCGCCAGAGCGCGCGGTTTTTTGCACCCGGTGCAAGGCTTTTTCCACGCTGTTCAAGTCGGCCAAACACAGCTCGGTTTGGATCACTTCGATGTCCGAGATGGGGTCGACCTTACCCGCCACGTGGATGACGTTGTCGTCTTCAAAGCAGCGCACCACATTCACAATCGCATCGGTCTCGCGGATGTGGGCCAAAAACTGGTTGCCCAAACCTTCGCCGGTGCTGGCCCCGGCCACCAAACCAGCAATGTCAACAAACTCCACGATGGCGGGCACGATGCGTTCGGGCTTCACAATGGTGGACAGTTGCGCCAAGCGCAGATCGGGCACCTCAACCACGCCCACATTGGGTTCTATGGTGCAAAACGGGTAGTTTTCAGCTGCGATGCCGGCTTTGGTCAGGGCATTGAACAGGGTGGACTTGCCGACATTGGGCAGGCCGACGATGCCGCATTTCAAACTCATGAGAATCTTTCAATCTGTACCGAATGGTAGGGTTTCGTAATAAAGCCAAATTCTACGTGCAGGCAACTTCTACAATGGCAAGTATGACGACAACTTACGATGTATGCATCCGTGGCAACGGTATTGTTGGAAGCACCTTGGCGCTGCTGCTGGCACGTCAACGTTTGCGCATCGCGCTGGTTGGTGCCCCAACACAGGCTTTTGACATGAGAGCTTTTGCACTCAATTCAAGCTCACAAGATTTGCTCACTGATTTAAGGTGCTGGCCCAATGCGGAATATGCAACCCCCGTGCTTGGCATGCAAATTTGGGGAGATCAGGCGGGCAAGCTTACTTTTGATGCGCCCTTCGGGGAAAGTCTCAACCATATCGTGGATGTGCAAACGCTTGAAGGCTTGCTGCATGAAGCTGTTGGCTTTCAGCACAGCATAGAACGAATGGAAAACAATGTGTCCGCACCACTGACCATTGTTTGCGAGGGGAAAAACAGTCTGACACGTAAAGAACTTGGCATCGACTTCCAAGCCTTGCCTTATCCCCAGCATGCTTTGGCGACACGCGTGCGTTGCGCCTCACCTCACCAGCAACGTGCATTGCAATGGTTCACGCAAGAAAAAACCGAGTTATCCGTTTTGGCCTTGTTACCGCTGGGTGGAGCCAATAGCCACGAGGCTGCAGTTGTTTGGTCCTTGCCCAGTGAACGTGCCATCGCACTTTACGCAGCAACAGATGAAGAGCTTTCATTGGCACTAACAAACGCCAGCCAATACGCTTTGGGCAATTTACAAGTGTCTAGCGCCAAAGGCATTTGGCCTTTGCAGGCTGCACATGCAAGCCAATGGAGTGGCACTTTCGAAAATGGCAACAGTTGGGTACTTGCAGGCGATGCTGCTCACACAGTTCACCCATTGGCTGGCATGGGCTTGAATTTAGGTTTAGCTGATGCTGCAGCCCTCGCAAACGTTCTGTCTCTTCGTGAAGGCAAAGAATATTGGCGTGGTGTGGGTGACAAATTTTTGCTGCGCCGCTACGAGCGAGAACGCAAAGCAGGCTTGCTGCCAACCTGGCTTGCCTGCGATGGACTACAACGTTTGTTTTCCCACCCACACACTCTTGCCCAGTCCTTGCGCAACTGGGGCATGAGTCAATTTGACCAGCTGTCGCATCTGAAGCAATGGACAGTCCAACAAGCCATGCATCCCTCCATTTAATAAAGTCTCACATGTCCAAATTTTTTAAATTTCTTTTTTTAACACTGACGGGTCTTGTTGTACAAACTGCGTTTGCACAGGGAGAAGAGGCATTTATTCGAAAAACTCTTAAAGAGCGTATGCCACATATTCATCCTATTGATGAAATCAAACGCACGCCCATGACAGGGTTGTTTGAGTTACGAGTAGACGGTACAGAAATTTTTTATACAGATGCATCTGCCAACTTTTTGATCCAGGGCCAGCTGATCGACACCAAAAATCAGCGGAATTTGACTGAAGAGCGGATGCAAAAAATCATGGCGGTGGATTTCAAATCCTTACCGTTCAAAGACGCCATCGTGATTGTTCGCGGCAAAGGTGAACGCAAGATGGCGATATTTGAAGACCCCAATTGTGGCTATTGCAAGCGATTCGAAAGAGAGCTGCAAAGCATTGACAACGTCACTGTCTATCTCTTTTTGTATCCCATCCTTGGTAAAGATTCCATAGACAAATCCAAAGCCATTTGGTGCGCCAAAGACCAGCCCAAGGCTTGGCAAGATTTCATGCTGAAAGACCAAGCACCGACTGCCACTGGTTGCGATGCAACAGCGCTTAAGCGAAATGTTGAGTTTGGCCAAAAACAAAGAATCAATGGAACACCCACTTCCATCTTCGCCGATGGATCGCGAATTTCAGGGGCTGTAGAAATGGCCCAAATAGAAAAAATGCTCTCGCCTTCAAAGCCATAACAAGGGCTGAACTTATGTCTTTCAAAGGCACCCACCAAAGGGGCATTCATTACCAAGTTTCCGTTGAAAACGCACATGCGCATCTTTGGCGTGTTGTGTTGTTTGTTCAACGACCCCGCTCAAAACAAAAATTTCAACTGCCTGTTTGGATTCCTGGCAGTTACTTGGTCCGAGAGTTCTCCAAACAACTCAGTGGGCTGGTAGCTACCCAAGATGGGAAACCCGTCACAGTCAAACAGTTGGATAAATGCACATGGGTCACTGAGGCCAAAAACAACAAGCCAATGCAGTTGCAGTACTTGGTACATGCCCATGACCATTCGGTTCGCACGGCTTGGCTTGATGCACACAGAGGTTTTTTCAACGGCACCAGCATGTTTGTTCAAGTACTAGGACAAACCCAAGACCCCATCAGCCTAGCGTTGATGCAACCTGCACATACCAGCGAATGGCAAGTAGCTACTGCATTGCGACCTGTGCGCGTCAATAGCGCAGGTTTTGGCATGTACCACGCCCAAGACTATGACGAACTTGCAGACAGCCCTTTTGAGCTTTCTGATTTTTCTCGAACTGACTTTGCCATTCAAAAGGCTAAACACCATATTGTGGTGAGTGGTGCTGCCCCATCTTTTGACGCGCAACGTTTGCACAAAGATGTAGAGCTTGTTTGCAAAACCATTGTGAACTTTTGGCATAAATCGAGCACACCGCCATTTTCGAACTATGTTTTTTTATTGAATACAGTCGCTGATGGCTATGGCGGACTAGAGCACAAAAACAGCACGGCGTTGCTGTGCAGGCGAACAGATTTACCTAAACACGCCGACAAGCAGCGCAGCGATGATTACATCGGCTTACTGGGTCTTTTCAGTCATGAGTACTTTCATGCTTGGAATGTCAAACGGCTGCGCCCTTCGAATTACCTGAGCTACAACTACCAAAGCGAGCAGTACACAGACATGCTTTGGTTTTTTGAAGGCTTCACCGATTACTACGACAACTTGATGCTTTGCCGTGCTGAGTTAATCTCGCCAGCGGTTTATCTGAAGCTACTCACCAAATCTGTCCATCAGTATTTGCAAACACCTGGCAGGCAAGCGCAGTCGGTTGCAGCGGCAAGCATGGAAGCTTGGACAAAGTATTACCGGCCTGATAGCAACACCCCCAATATCACTGTCAGCTACTACACCAAGGGATCACTCATCGCACTTTGTTTAGACCTTTCTTTGCGGCAGATGGGGCACAGCCTAGATGTTGTGATGCGAGAACTGTGGCAACAAAGCCAAGGTGGCCCAATCTCTGAAGATGATTTACTTCAAGCTCTTCATTCCATCAGCGGCAAGTCTTGGCGCAAAACACTGCATTCATGGGTTCATACGGTTGCAGAGCTTCCCTTGGCTGAGGTTTTAAGCAAACAAGGTGTCGGTGTTGAGTATGAGTTGTCCCCCTTGGCGCAACAAATTGGCATACGTGTCAAAGAAGACCATAGCGTGCATATCCACACTGTCTTGCGCGACAGCGCTGCAGAGCTTGCTGGTTTTTCGCCAGGCGACGAGTGGCTTGGCATAGAGACAGGTCGCGGCAAAAACCTTCAGTCATGGCGTTTACAGCGCTTAGATCAATTAAATCTGTTCCTTGGAAAAAATAAGCAGTGCACAGCTTTGGTTGCCAGGGATGGACATTTGCTTCGATTGAGTCTCGACCTTTCCACCAACAATCCACCAGCCTTGTGGCGAATGCATATTAAGGACCCTGTCAAGGTAGGAAGTTGGCTCAGTGACAAGCAGCAAAGCTGAAAGCCTGTCAACGCTTATCAATCACTCGTTTGGCTTTTCCCATGCTTCGCTCAATACCACCTTCCGGACACAACTCTACTTTCAAACTGGTCCCTATATAGGCTTTTGCATCGTGTTCTAGGTTGACGGCGGCCTGCTTGGTTTCAGAAGAATCACACGACAACCCTGTGCGGGTCTCTACTTTGACAGTCAAAGTATCTAATGGCCCCTCTTTTTGCAAGATGCATTGGTAATGCGCACTCAAGGCCGATTGCCTCAGAATAAGTTCTTCAATTTGGGTTGGAAAAACATTCACGCCCCTGACAATCATCATGTCATCACTGCGCCCTGTGATTTTTTCCATACGCCGCATGGTGCGAGCGGTTCCTGGCAGCAGGCGTGTTAAATCGCGAGTGCGGTACCTGATGATGGGCAGGGCTTCTTTGGTCAAACTGGTGAACACCAGTTCGCCCAATTCTCCATCCGGCAACACCTCTCCCGTTTGTGGGTCAATGATTTCTGGGTAAAAGTGATCTTCCCAAATGGTGGGTCCATCCTTGGTTTCTGCGCACTCGCTCGCCACGCCTGGCCCGATGACCTCAGACAGACCATAAATATCCACCGCATCAATGCCCATGCGCTTCTCAATGGCCAAGCGCATATCGTTGGTCCAGGGCTCAGCGCCAAAAATTCCTATGCGCAAACTGCTCTCAATGGGGTTCAAGCCTTGGCGTTCAAATTCATCCGCCAAAGCCAACATATAACTGGGGGTGACCATGATGATGTCGGGTGCAAAATCTTTCAGAAGTTGCACCTGTCTTTCCGTTTGTCCGCCACCAAATGGAATCACCGTTAAGCCTAAATGCTCTGCACCATAGTGCGCACCCAAGCCACCTGTGAACAAGCCATAGCCATAGCTGATGTGAACTTTGTCTGCGGGTCTTGCACCAGCAGCGCGAATGCTGCGCGCCACACACTCGGCCCACATGGCCACATCATTCGCGGTGTAACCCACTACCGTCGGCTTGCCCGTCGTGCCACTGGAAGCATGGATACGAACCACTTGTGACTGTGGAACAGCAAACATCCCAAAGGGATAACTGTCACGTAAATCAGACTTTGCAGTGAATGGAAATTTGCTTAAATCGGCCAAGCTTTTGCATTCATCCGGATGAATGCCAGCAGCATCAAACTTTGCGCGGTACACCGGTGAATAGGCATATGCATGATGCAACGTTGCTTTCAAGCGCTTGAGCTGCAAACTGCGAAGTTCGTCAACACTCGACTTTTCTATAGGCTCAAGCGGAAAATGGGTTTTACTCATGAGGGCACCACTGTTCCTTGAATTTGTGCGCTTTTACCTCTGAAAAGCGCCACAACTTCTTCTTTCTGATTGCGTACAACCATGTCGTAAACACCATGGCGGCCACTGAGCACCTGTTCAATTCCATCGCACACCAACAGATCATCTAGGTGAGCAGGCTTTAAAAATTCTATCGAGGCAGCTGCTGCAACCGCGACCTTGTTATGGCTGTTACAGGCAAAAGCGAAAGTGGAATCTGCCAAAGTAAAAATAAAACCACCATGGCAAATTTGGTGTCCATTCAGATGCATGGGTGTCACGCGCATTTGCATTCGAGCTTGACCTGGCTTGCAAAAAACCAATGCCATGCCCATGGTCTCGCGCGAAGCCACATCGGCAGAAAACATCGTCTCACCGACCCGATGCGCCAAGTCCAGCGCTGGAGTGACATGCGGCATGGTCAGTGCCCTGTAAATTGGGGCGGACGTTTTTGCAAGAAGGCTGTCACACCTTCCATATAGTCGTGCGTTTTTCCAAGGGCAGATTGGGTATCACGCTCTACATCAAGCTGTTGGTTCAAGTTTCTGTTTCCCGCTTCACGCAGTAGCGAACGCGTGGCAATCAAAGCTTGGGTTGGCATCGCTGCCAAGCGTTGCGCCATTTGAGAAGACGCCTCCAAACAATCCTCGGCCACATCCCAAATCAAGCCCCACTCTTTGGCTTGGGCTGCCATCAATTTCTCACCGGTCATGGCCAATGCCATGGCCCGAGCCAAGCCTAAGCGCTCTACCAAAAACCAACTGCTGCCTGCGTCTGGAATCAAGCCAATTTTGCTAAAAGCTTGGATGAATGATGCCGTCGGTGCCGCAATGGCAATGTCGCAAGCCATCACAAAAGAAGCCCCCGCACCTGCAGCAACCCCATTGACTGCGGCAACCGTAGGCATTCGCAATTGCTGCAGACGTCTGGTCGTTGGATTGAAAGCTTGGTCAATCACGGGGCCTGGGTCAGCCCGGGCTATCAAGTTTGGACCTTCGGCAAAATCAAATTCGGATAAATCGGCGCCAGCACAAAATCCCCGACCTGCGCCCGTGATCAACATGGCACGAATCAGCGGGTTGGCTTCAGCCTGATCAAATGCTTCCCACAAATGGCGGTGCATTTCACGTGTGAAGCTGTTCAAAGCTTGCGGACGGTTGAGTGTGAGCCACGCTACTGAACCGCGCTCTTCATAGCTTACTGTCTTATCAGTCATGTCAGTCTCCTTAGGGGATAATTTATCACCATCCCCAGTCGATTCGGCTCGGGGCTCAGTTGAACAAGATAGTCACGATTTGGAGAGATGCATGAGCTACGAGTTGATTCAAGTTCGCACCGAGGCAGAGAAAGTGGGAATCATCACACTTAACCGTCCCAAACAATTGAACGCCTTAAACAGCGAACTGATGGTTGAAATGGGTACTGCACTGAAGGCATTTGATGCAGACCCCCACATAGGTTGCATCATCTTGACCGGCAATGAAAAAGCTTTCGCTGCAGGTGCTGATATTGGTGCGATGGCTACTTACAGCTATGCCGACGTATACAAAAACGACTACATCACCCGCGACTGGGAAACACTGCGCAGTATTCGCAAGCCCATCATTGCGGCGGTTTCCGGTTTCGCGCTGGGCGGAGGGTGTGAAGTGGCCATGATGTGCGACATCATCATCGCAGCCGACAACGCGCGGTTCGGTCAACCTGAAATCAAACTTGGCATCATCCCTGGTGCAGGCGGCACACAACGTTTACCTCGCGCTATTGGCAAAGCCAAGGCCATGGACTTGGCCTTAACTGGCCGCATGATGGATGCACAAGAGGCAGAGCGTGCCGGGCTTGTCAGTCGCGTTGTGGCGCTTGATAAATTGATGGATGAAGCTTTGAGCGCAGCCCTTTGTATTTGTGACTATTCACAAATGGCTGTGATGTCTGCCAAAGAATCCATCAACCGCGCATTTGAAAGCAGTTTGTCCGACGGCGTGATGTTTGAGCGGCGCATGTTCCACGCGCTTTTTGCGACCGAAGACCAAAAAGAAGGCATGGACGCCTTTGTGAATAAACGTAAACCCGTTTTTAAGCACCAATAAACCTAGGGGAATGCCATGACTGTTGAAACTCGCTCACCATCCAATTTGAAAAGCTGGGGATTTTTAGCTCTCAAATCTCTTTTAGGGCTTGTGCTGCTGGCTGTGATTGCATTCTTTGTCGGTCCGACCAACGAATTTGGTAGCGACACACCCTCGAGCAGAAGCGCACCTGCACAAAATTTGTCAGAGCTTGATGATTGGCTTACCCAAAGCGAAGCCAAGTTCAGCGACATCAAACCAGGGACTGCCAAGGGGATAGTGTGGGCTGACCCCAATCGTCAAAAAACACCTTGGGCTGTGGTCTACATACACGGGTTTTCTGCCAGTCGCATGGAAACAGCGCCTGTTGCTGATTTGGTTGCGAAAGAGTTAGGTGCCAATCTTTTTTACACACGCCTAAGCGGCCACGGCTTGCCTGGCACGGCTCTTGGCCAAGTGACTGTTCAAGATTGGTTGGCAGATACTGTGGAGGCCATTCGCATAGGACAAACTTTGGGTGAAAAAGTTTTGGTCATCAGTTGTTCCACCGGTTCGACGCTGTCCACATGGCTTGAAACTTCAGCCTATGCCAACGCTGTCCAAGCGCATGTGTTTATCTCCCCCAATTTTGGTCTCAAAGATAAACGCTCAGAACTGCTCAATGGCCATTGGGGAAAACAAATTGCCATGGCGATCACAGGTCCCGAACTGAAGTTTCCTGAAGTCAGTGAGGAAGAATCTAAGGCATGGACAAAGAGTTACCCCACCAGCGCTTTGTTTCCCATGATGGCACTGGTCAAGAAGGTACGAGAAAGCGACGTGCAGTTATTCAAGACACCTTTGTTGGTGCTCTACAGCGCAGACGACCAAACCGTTGACCCGATGGAGACCCAAAAAATCTTTGAACGCATGGGTTCAGCCAGTAAAAAACTTGAGTTGGTTAATTACAGCCAAAGTGAGGGGCAACATGTGTTGGCCGGTGATATAAGAGACCCTAAGTCGGTACAACCCATGGTCAACACCATCGTCAAATGGCTTTCAGAGCAATCAATGCTTTGACTTCTTTGCAACCGCCCAAAAGGACACCGTCGCGAAACACCATGGGAAATGTGGGCCAACCAGTCCACATTTTCAAAGCCAAGCGTCGCTTCCATTGGCTGAGGTAACTTCCATACTCTAAGTAGTGGTATGCAAGGCCTGCATCTGAAAGTAATTTACGAACATTTTTTACGACGGGGTTTTGCTTCATACCGACCACCACAATTTGGTGTTTGGAAATGGCCAACTGAACCTCTTGAACAATATCTTGGTTAAAAGTTGCAACGGTTGCTTGAGCGGCAGAATGAATGTGTTGCTCGGTTAAAACTGGTCTTGTCATGGTTGTCTTTCGAAGGAAGAAAAGTTTATGCGCTCCATAATACGCCCTGTGAAATACATCCTCTTTGTCGTTATCTCATTGCATGGTTTTTTGGCATCCGCACAAATTGTGTCTAAGCCACTCACCTGTGGCAAGAACTACCTTGGTTTCCCTTTTGAGACGCATTTCAAAGGAGACTCTGTTGTGGTGTCATTTAAAAATGAAATTTACACATTGCCCTTTAACCGTTCATGGGTCACGATGGACGGTGGTCAGTGGAGCGATTACACCAATGGGCATTTCATTGTGGCGTCTAGCTATCCCGAAGAGCCTTATGTCGCCATCAGTCTTAAAAATCAAAAAAATTCAATGGCTTCTTGTGATGTTGTTGAAGTGACTCTAAGTAGGTAGATTTAAAAATTGAGTCGCTTATTCTTTTTCTGCTGATTCAGGCTGGGTTTTTTTCAGTTGATAGGCATTGTTTCTTTGAACCCTGATCACCAGAAAATAGCAATCTCTTTTTAGCTCACCATTTTTGATCATGTCGCAAAATGTTGCACTGCCCGCATAGGAAGCTTTGCAGTAGTTCATTTCGTCTGGTTTGGGTTTGAGCGTACAAGAGGAAATATCGGCGGCCCGAGCAAACACCGGATAAAGCAAAATAATCAGAACACTTAGCCATTTATACATAAGAAACTCCATGTGCTTAAAGTATTTGTATCAGCAAGATACATCATTTACACATGAATCCTCAGCTTTTAACTCTAAACTGTTGTTTTATATATGAAAATTACTTTTAGAGGTATTGTTTAAAAGAACTGGCCAGCTATTGATTGTTCTCTTGTATGTTTTTAAGTTT
>CAMDKR010000049.1 GCA_945901225.1 Bordetella parapertussis
ACTTGGGTGCTGACATGCTTGGTATCGATGGCAAAGCCAGCAGGTGTGCTTTGACCCACGCTGTCTTTGTGCACATCCAAGTCCATGGTGATGCTGCCCTCAGGGGTGATGCGTGGCGTGACCTCCAAGCGCAAATTGGCTTTGCGAAATGCAATGGAAGTCGCGCCATTGCCCGCCGAGACTTGGTAGGGCAACTCTGTACCCTGCTCGATCACCGCCTTGGCTTGGTCCGCTGTGACCAAGCGCGGGCTGGCCACCACCTTACCCAAGCCCTCAGCCTCCAGCGCATACAACTCCATGGACAACCTAAGCGTTCGGGCAGGGTCAAACAATGTCAGCGCCAAGGTAGCGGCATCTTGGCCTTGCAAACCCATGGCAGGCAAATTCAGCAACCGTGTGTTGTTGTCGCCGCGACTCAAGCGCACACCCAAACTTCTGGAAAAACTGTCTGAGGCTTCGATGATGCGCGCCTCAATCAGCACCTGCCGCTGCGGGATGTCAATGCGCTCTATCAACAATGCAACCTGTGCCAGCCTGTCGGCCACATCGGTGACAAACAGCTGGTTGGTTCGCACGTCGACCAAGGCTGAACCGCGCCCACTCAGCAATCGCGGTGCGGGATTGTTGCTGACCACGCCGTTGCTGCTGAGCAAGGGCACCAGCAGGTCTTGTGCTTTGGCGTAATTGAGTGCAAAGGCTCGGGTTTGCACGGGTTCTAGCGCTTGCATTGCCGCGCGGCTCTCCAGCGCGGCCTTTTCTCTGGCAGCCAATTCCGCCTCAGGTGCAACCCACAGCACGTCGCCCAGCCTGTGTTGACCCAAGCCCTTGGTTTGCAGCACGGTGTGCAGCACTTGGTCCCAAGGCACTTGGCTCAGGCGCAGGCTGAGCGTGCCGCTAACGCTCTCGGACACCACCATATTGACGCCGCTGAAGTCGGCAATCAGTTGCAAAGCTGTACGCAATTCAATTTTGGGAAAGTCCATCGACATGGGTGCACCACTGAACACCGGTGGCGCATCGGCAAGCGTCTGTGGTTGAGCATAGGTTATGCCCATCAAAGCAACGCAAACGGGGAAAACCGTATGAATGAGCAACTTCATGGCGCCCCCTTGAGTGGCCAACGGCTTGCCTGCGCTTGCCACTGCCCTTGGCTATCGGCGACCCACTGGCGCAGCCAGAGATGGTCGGTGCCAACCTCTGTCACCTCACCACCATTTGCACCCAAGGCCTGACCAGGCCTCAAGGTGTAGAGCTGCCCATCGTGCGCAAGCAATGCACCCGATTTGTCTGCTGTACGTAAAGCGCCGACCCATTGCCATTGCGATAACTCGATGTTGGGTAAGCGAGCTTGGGCGCTGGTCGTTGGCACGAGTGTCGGCAAACCTTGGGATAAGCCAGCGGCATCAAAAGGATTGAACAAGCCCTCAGGCCTGTGCGCATCGAGCAGCGCTGTTGAGGAAGTTGTTTTGGCGCTGGACGCCGCAAAACGCTTGAGGGCCTGCGCGGCGTCATCTTGGGTATTTAATTGCAGGGTCAAGTGCGGCTTGGCGTCAATCGACCCTTTTTCGCTGTCTGCGCTGATCTCAAAAGCATTCACCCTCGCTTGCGGTGCATGTTCCGCGAAGGCTTGCCAAGCCAGCAACAGGCTGGGCAAACTGCCGCTCCAATTGCGCGATCCCTGCTGATGAACGTTTGAAGCGCTTTGCGAGATGCTGACCCATGCTGGCCAATTTTGACCCGAGGGGTGGCGCATCGCCTGCAAGGCTGCGACGCGTTGTTGATGTTGATCGAGCTTTCCATGCAAGGTTTTCAGCTGCAGCAAAGCAGCCTCTTGGCGCTGCTGCGATTGCCACCATGTCAGCCATGCTTGGCCTGAGACTTGCCAACTCAGCCACAGGCTCATCAGCAACGCGCATGCGCTGAGCAGCAGGCATTGCGCCGACACAGGCCAAGCGTGTAAGACCCGCCAATGGCTGCGCCACTGTGGCCACCAGTGTGCGCCCAAGCTCAAGCGCGGGTTCATGAGCGAACTCCTTGGGGGCTAGGCGAGCTGAGCTCAAAGGTATGCAAATGCCACAAGCGGCCTTGTGGGCAGCGCCACAACTGGCTCGACACTGGCGTGGGCTGCATCCTGAGGGAGATGCCATGGGCTTGCAACTGGTCCTGCCAATGCAGCACCTGCGCAGCGCTCAAGGCGCGCACTTGCAGCTGCCATTGGCCCTCTCGCCAATGGACTTGGCTGAGTTGCAAGCCGCGCGGTGGCACACGTAAAAAGTCCATCCATGAACGCCAAGCTTGCCATTGCTGCTGTTGCCATTGCGGCCAAGCCTGCTGTACCTGTTGTGCTTGGCGGTAACGGTGTTGCCACAGCGCTTCGTCTTGTAATTTGGATTGCAAAGCTTGCTGCTCCAGCTGCAGCCCTGACATGCTCACCTCATGTGCCGCATTGGCGTCTGCCAGCCATTGGTCAATGCCAAACACCATGGCAATGGTCGTGGCAGCGGCAAGCAAGCCGCCGATTTGCCAGCGCTGTAACACCGCTTGTCGCTGCCGCTCGCGCCATGGCACCAAATTGATCGTGCTCATGGTGCCAGCACACCCAAGGCCAAGCCACCTGCTCGCGCTTGCAAATGCAGCGCCATCCCCTGCGCTGTCTGCCGGCTGACAACACTGGACTGTTGCTGCCAACGCGCTTCAGCCTGCCATGCAGGTTCTAGGCGCATCAACCACAGGCCCGCCGCACGGCACCAATGCTCGCAAGCCGCCACCCAAGCACGCTGCGTGGCCAAGACCTCCACGTGCTGAAGTGCTTGCGCTTGCATGGCCGCCATCAGCCAATCGGGACGCGGTGTCTGTCCCGCAAGGGCCGCACCGTCAGGGGGTGGCAAGGTGTGAAAGTCCCAGACCGTGTCGGCCAAGGACCAAGGCAGTTGCCGAGTCAGTTCTGCCTCGATGGCCTTGACCTGATCGCGCAGATGCAAGCCACTTTGCAATGTGAAGCTGAAGCGGCGCAGCCGCCCGTCTTCAATGGACAGCGCTGCATCTTGCGCCTGACAACCGGCTTTGTGCCGTGCATTGCGCAACCAAGTGGGGTCAGGCCAACCCGCCAACAGGCTTTGGTGGGTCTTGGGCGCGTCTTGTAAAGCCAGCCAATGCCAGCGCTGAATGTGCAACTGTCCCTTGACGGGTGCGCTGGCTTGGGCCAAGGCCAAGCCATCGGGTTGGACCACCACACCCAAACTGCGGCGTATGGATCGGGGAAAGAGTCGGTGCATAAAACCTCCTGATCAAACATGGCAGCAGGTTGTAAATCCGACCCCAAGGGCTTGGGTTAAGCTGGACTGGCGAAGTTTTTACAATGCACTTACTCTCTTTAACGCCCGCCAGCGGCACCCCATCCCCATGCCCCCACCCTCCAAGCCTCCCGAAAGCCCTCGCGCCGAACCGGTCAAGACCTCCCAATCCACCTTGTGGCAGGTACTGGGCAGCTTCATTGCCTGGGGCACAGGCTTGGGTGTGGCGGGTTTTTTAAGCTTGGTTTTGCTGGTAGGTGTCGCGCTGGCCATGGCCTATCCCCAGTTACCCGATATCTCGGATTTGGCCGACTACCGGCCCAAATTGTCCATGCGGGTTTTTTCCGCCGAGGGCAAGGTGATTGGCGAGTTTGGCGAAGAGCGGCGCAAACTGGTTCCCTTCAAAGACATTCCCGATGTGGTCAAGCAAGCGGTGCTGTCCATCGAAGACGCCCGCTTCTACCAGCACGGCGGGGTGGACTACATCGGTTTGGCACGTGCCAGCTTGGCCAATGTGGGCCGCGCCAAAAGCCAAGGTGCTTCCACCATCACCATGCAGGTGGCTCGTAATGTGTACTTGACTTCCGAGAAAACCTTCACCCGCAAAATTTACGAGCTGTTGCTCACCTACAAGCTCGAACACTTGCTCAGCAAAGACCAGATTTTTGAAATCTATTTGAACCAAATTTTCTTAGGCCACCGTGCTTACGGGTTTGCAGCTGCAGCCGAAACTTACTTTGGCAAACCCATTCAAAACTTGAGCATCGCTGAAGCCGCCATGCTTGCAGGTCTGCCCAAAGCACCCTCAGCCTATAACCCCATCAACAACCCCAAACGCGCTCGCTCACGCCAGCTCTACATCATCGAGCGCATGCAAGAAAACGGCTTCATCACCAAAGAGCAGGCAGAAAGCGCCAAAGTTGAAGAACTGAAAATCCGTAGCGTCACCACCCCCAATACCACCCATGCCGATTACGTGGCCGAGATGGCGCGACAACTGATGTTTGCGCAATACGGCCCTGACAGCTACACCCGTGGCCTAAATGTGTACACCACCATCAAAGCCGATGACCAAGAGGTCGCCTACCAAGCGCTGCGCCGCGGCATCATGGACTATGAGTTACGTCAGGTGTACCGTGGCCCCGAAAAATTCATCACCTTGCCCATCGACGCTCGCGAGCAAGAGGACGCCATTGATGAGGCCTTGATCGACGCCGGTGATAAGGGTGATTTGCTGGCCGCTGTGGTGCTGGAAGTTGCGCCCAAAAAGGTGCGCGTCATGCGGCAAAACAGCGAGGTGCTAGAAATCACGGGCGACGGTTTGAAACCGGTGCAATCGGGCCTGTCCGACAAAGCGCCACCCAATATCAAGTTGCGCGCTGGCGCCATCGTGCGGGTGGCTAAAAACGCCAAAGGCGATTGGTCTTTGACCCAGTTGCCGGAAGTTGAAGGTGCTTTTGTGGCACTCGACCCCACTGACGGCGCCATCCGTTCGCTGGTTGGCGGTTTTGATTTCGACAAAAACAAATTCAACCATGTCACCCAGGCGTGGCGACAACCGGGTTCGAGCTTCAAGCCCTTTATTTACTCTGCCGCGCTGGAAAAAGGCTTCACGGCTGCAACGCAAGTCAACGATGCGCCACTGTTTTTTGATGCCAGCGTGACCGGCAGCCAAGCGTGGGAGCCCAAAAATTACGACGGCAAATTCGAAGGCGTCATGCCACTGAAAACCGCTTTGGCCAAGTCGAAGAACATGGTTTCTATTCGTATTTTGGAATCGGTGGGACCCAAAGATGCTCAGGCATGGATCAGTCGTTTTGGCTTTGACCCTGTACGCCACCCGCCTTATCTGACCATGGCCTTGGGTGCGGGTTCAGTCACACCTCTGCAAGTGGCACTGGGTTACTCGGTATTTGCCAACGGTGGCTATTTGGTCAAGCCCTACTTGATTTCCAAAGTGACCGATCCGCTGGGCAAAGTTTTGTCGCAATACACGCCCATCGAATTGGATGAGCGTGCGCGTGCGATCGAGCCGCGCAATGCGTTTGTGATGAGTCAGTTGCTGCAAGAAGTCACCCGCTCTGGCACGGCTTTTCGCGCCCAACAGGTGTTAAAGCGCAGCGATATTTATGGCAAGACAGGCACCACCAATGACTCCATGGATGCATGGTTTGCCGGCTACCACCCCACACTCACAGCAGTGACATGGATTGGCTACGACACCCCGCGCAAACTCGGTGACCGCGAAACCGGCGGCGGACTGAGTCTGCCGGTGTGGATCAGCTATATGCAAAGCGCTTTGAAGAATGTGCCCGTCACGCCGTTGGCCGTCCCCTCAGGCGTGGTTTTTGAAGGCAATGACTGGTTTTTCTCTGAGTTCACCCAAACCACTGGCGTGACGCATTTAGGTATCGAGGGGCATGATGCCAATGGCGAAACAGCCGCGGACACCGAGAAGAAAAAAATTCTCGATATGTTCAAAGAGTAAACGGACAGCCTCTTACGAAAATGTCAAAACCAAGCCCGACTGTTCACTGGCATCCATGGTGAGTCGCTGCCAAAACTCACCCTGACCTTTGGTGTCTTGCCAAAGTTGTCCATCAAACCGAAAGTGGTACCCGCCGCTGCGAGCAGCTAACCAGACTTCTCTTAAAGGCTTTTGCAAATTGACCACGATTTGACTGCGGTTGGCGAAAGTCAATGTCACCATGCCCCCGCTGCGTTGGCTATCGATATCAGCGTCGGTGCTGTCGTTCAATTGGTCACAACACTGCTCTAGCCTGAGCAGCAAGGCTTCGGCTTGGTTCAAAAAATCCTGATCGGTCATTGGGTACAGCGTCGCATTCGTGGGGGTTAAAGGGATGGCTACAATTTCAACCATGACATGGCAGATTCTAGGCAGACGCATCCTCCTCGCACTCAGCATGGTTTTTGGCTTGGTGGCGTGTGGTCAAAAAGGTGCGCTCTTTATTCCCACCGACCCCGAGGCCAGCGATCGCGCTGTGTTCCCACAAGTCTTGGTGCCCGACATCCGGTCTGCTCCCCCCCCTTCTTCCCAGCCCTGACACTCTGCTCTCTTTGTTTTTTACATGACCTCACTCGCCTTGCCTGGTGCACCCTATTTTTCACGCCGTGAAGGTCAGTTGTTTTGCGAAGAGCTGGCTTTGTCCAACCTGGCCGCGCAGCACGGCACACCGCTGTTTGTGTATTCCAAAGCCGCCATGCTGGGCGCTTTGGCCCCCTACCAACGTGCTTTCGCGGGACGCGATGCGCAGGTGCATTACGCCATGAAAGCCAATTCGTCCTTGGGCGTGTTGCAAGTCTTTGCCGAAGCGGGTTGCGGCTTTGACATCGTCTCGGGTGGCGAGCTTGCCCGCGTGCTGGCTGCCGGTGGCCAAGCGGACAAGGTGATTTTTTCGGGTGTGGGCAAAACCCGCGCCGAGATGCGACAAGCACTGGATTCCGGTATCGCTTGCTTCAACGTCGAGAGCGAAGCCGAGTTGGATGTGCTGAGCAATGTGGCGCTGTCCTGCGGCAAGGTTGCACCGGTGAGCATCCGCGTCAACCCCAATGTGGATCCGCAAACCCACCCCTATATCTCCACCGGTTTGAAGGGCAACAAATTTGGCATTGCCCACGAAGACACTTTGCGTTGCTACCAACACGCCGCATCCTTACCCGGCCTGAAGGTGGTGGGCATCGACTGCCATATTGGTTCGCAAATCACCAGCGCTGGGCCTTACCTCGACGCGCTCGACAAGGTGTTGGATTTGGTGCAAGCCATCGAGGCCGCTGGCGTGCCCATCCACCACCTCGACTTTGGTGGCGGCTTGGGCATCAATTACAACGGCGACACACCACCTGCGGCCGATGCGCTGTGGACGCAACTGCTGTCCCGCTTAGACGCGCGTGGTTTTGGGGGGCGTCGCTTGATGATCGAACCTGGGCGTTCGCTGGTGGGCAATGCCGGTGTGTGCCTGACCGAAGTGCTGTATTTGAAACCCGGCGAGCAAAAAAACTTTTGCATCATTGACGCCGCCATGAACGACTTGCCGCGTCCGGCCATGTACCAAGCCTTTCACCAAATTGTCCCGTTGGCGCAACGCGGGGGTGAAGCCACGGTGTATGACGTGGTCGGCCCCGTGTGCGAGAGCGGCGACTGGATTGGCCGCGACCGCTCGCTATCCGTGCAAGCCGGTGACCATTTGGCGGTGTTGTCCGCAGGGGCTTATTGCATGAGCATGGCCAGCAACTACAACACCCGCGGACGGGCCGCCGAGGTGTTGGTCGATGGTGACAAAGTACACATGATCCGCGAGCGTGAAAACGCACAAGACCAAATGCGGGGCGAGCGTTTGCTTTGATCAGCGACTCTGAATAGCTTTCCACGCCCGCAAAGCCAAGAGGGCGCCCAAAACAGCTGCATAAACAGCTACTTCAACGAAATCGTTTTTGCCTGCACGCATCCAGAAAAAATGCAACACGGCCAACACGGCCACGGCATAGACCAAGCGGTGCAGGATTTGCCACCGCCTCACTCCCAGATAGCGAATGGCCGCATTAAAAGATGTCAAGGCCAAGGGCAACATGCAAACCAATCCACCAAAACCCAACCAAATAAAAGGCCGCTTCAAAATGTCTTGCCAAATATCATCCAATGCAAAACCTTGGTCAAACCAAGCGTAGCAAAGCATATGCAGGCAAGCGTATACAAAGGTAGTGACACCAAAGCTGCGACGAAAACGCAGAAGTGCAGGCGTTGCAGTGAGTTCACGCAAAGGCGTGATGGCCAGCACCATGCACAGACCGCGCAAAGTCCAGTCGCCTGTGCTGCGTGTCAAGGCCTCGGCGGGGTTGGCACCTAAAAGATCGTTGAATGCAGCGTAAATCAGCCAAACAGCAGGCAGTGTGAGCACAAACCAAACAAAGGGTTTGGCCCAGGGCGACAAAAGCGGTGTGCGCCAGTTCATGCGAAAAGCAGCTTGCGTCAGAAATTTTTACTCAAGTCCATGCCGCTGTACAAAGACGCCACCTGCGCTTCATAGCCGTTGAACATCAAGGTTTTGCGCTTTTTGTTGAACAGCCCATCTTCGCCAATGCGACGCTCGGTCGCTTGGCTCCAGCGCGGGTGGTCCACATTCGGGTTCACATTGGAATAAAAGCCATATTCATTGGCAGCGGCTTTGTTCCAAGCGGTAGCGGGCTGTTTCTCGGTGAAGCGAATCTTCACAATACTTTTGGCGTTTTTAAATCCGTATTTCCAAGGCACATTCAAACGAATAGGCGCGCCATTTTGGTTGGGCAGTATTTCGCCATACATGCCAAAGGTCAGCAGGGTTAAGGGGTGCATGGCTTCGTCCATGCGCAGGCCCTCGGTGTAAGGCCAGTCCAGCACACGCGAGCCGACATTGGGCATGGTCTTGGGGTCAGCCAAGGTCACAAACTCGATGAATTTGGCACTGCCCAAGGGATCTGCATGTTTGATAAGGGTGGACAAAGAAAAACCAATCCACGGAATGACCATGGACCATCCCTCTACACAACGCATGCGGTAGATACGCTCTTCCATCGCGCCTAACTTCATCACCTCTTCCAATCCCAAACGCATGGGTTTTTTCACCAAACCCTCAATCTCTAAGGTCCAAGGCTTCGTCTTCATCGTGTGGGCATTGCGCGCAGGTTCAGACTTGTCGGTGCCGAATTCGTAGAAGTTGTTGTAGGTGCTGGCATAGGTGTAGGCGGTGGGCACATCGGTGGCCAAAGTGCCTTCCAAGTTCGAGCGCTTGTTGGCCAAGGCAGGTAGTTTGCCAGGTGCCACGGTGGGCGCTGGCGTGGCTTGCGCCCACGCAGCAGACAGACCGCTCCCCAGTACACCCGCGGCCACGCTGTGCGCAATCAGTTGGCGGCGATTCAAGTAGGCAGACGCAGGGGTGATCGCACTTGGCAGATCAACAGATGCAGCAGGGGGGGCGATTCGAATCAACATTGTCTTAACTCCATGAAAAAAGGCTGACATCACGTCAGCCTTTGCGCTTTGTGTGCAAACTAAAGTTTAGTTTAAACCAGCGATGTAATCTGCCAAGGCTTTGATTTCCTTGTCATTAAGTTTGGCCGCCACTTGGCTCATTTGCAGGTTGTTCAAACGAACGCCATCACGGAATTGGGTGAGTTGCGAGGTGGTGTACTCGGCGTGCTGGCCAGCCAAACGGGGGTATTGCGAAGGAATGCCAGCACCTGTGGGGCTGTGGCAACCGGCGCAAGCAGGAATTTGGCGATCGGCGATGCCACCGCGGTAGATTTTTTCACCCAAGGTGGCGAGGTCTTTGTCTTTGGCGAAACCAGGCTTGGAAGTTTTGGTTGCAAGAAAAGCGCCAATGTTGCGTGTGTCTTCTTCGCTCAAAGAGGCCGCCAAACCAGACATGATGGCGTTGGCGCGCTTGCCAGACTTGTATTCAACCAATTGCTTGGCAATGTATTCAGGGTGTTGCTGCGCCAGTTTGGGGTAGATGGGCGCACCGGAATTGCCATCAGCACCATGGCAAGAGGTACAGACTGCCCCATACAAAGCGCCACCCTTGGCAGCGTCAGCTTTGGCGGGAGCAGCAGGGGGATCGGCGGCAAGCGCTAGGGTGCAAGCAAGCAATGCGCTGGTAGCAATCAGCAATCGGGCTAAAAAATTCATGGCTTCTATGGGTTATCAATTCTGCTGGGGATTCTACAATGCAGCCCTGTCCGCCTCTTTGGGCGTTCTGGAAGAAACCCTTTGGCCTCAAGCTCACCCCCGCTGGACGACGCACAGGCGCAGCGCATCAAACAGGCCGTGGGCTGGTTGCATACTGCTCGCTTTTTGACCACCGCTGCACAGTTGCACCACCTCCCCGCCTACGAACAACCCGAAATTGCGTTTGTTGGACGCTCTAACGCGGGCAAATCCACCTGCATCAATGTGCTTACCCAGCAACGGCAATTGGCCTATGCCTCTAAAACGCCTGGTCGCACCCAACACATCAACCTGTTTGCGCTGGGTCGGCAGAACCTGACCGACGCAGTGCTGGCCGACTTGCCAGGCTATGGCTATGCCGCTGTTCCCAAGGCCGATAAAGTGCGTTGGCAGCGTGTCATGGCTAACTATTTGATGACACGGGACAACCTGAAAGGCGTGGTGTTGCTGTGCGACCCCCGCCTAGGCTTGACCGAACTCGATGAAATTTTGTTGGAAGTCATTCGCCCCAAGGTGGAAGAGGGTTTGAAGTTTTTGATGCTGCTCACCAAGGCCGACAAACTCAACCGCAGCGAAGGGCAAAAAGCTTTGTCGATTGCCAAGCTGCAGTCCGGTGGTGGCCAAGCGCATTTGTTTTCATCGCTGAAAAAGCAAGGTGTTGAAGAGGTGAGCATGGAGCTGTATGGCTGGACCCACCCTACCCCTGCACCTGAATCCACACCAGCGCCCACACCCGTCTTATGAAAAAGCAACTGTTGAGCCTGTCCAACGGCATCACTTTGGACTGCCGCATGGCCGGCGTGCAAGGCCGCCCCCTGATGCTGTTTTTGCATGGCTTTCCTGAAGCTGCGTTTGTGTGGGATGAGATGCTGGATTTTTTCTCTGCGCCTGAGCATGGCGGCTACTT
>CAMDKR010000050.1 GCA_945901225.1 Bordetella parapertussis
ATGGTGGACACCAAGCGTTGACCAAAGGCGTTGTACAGCGCATTGTCGATGGCCAAGACGGTTACGCCCAAACGTGCTGCAGCCTCACGGTCTATGTGCACATAGGCTTGCAAGCCTTGGTCTTGGTAATCGCTCGCCACATCAGCCAGTGCGGGGTCTAGACGTGCACGCTCTTGCAGGCGCTTGGCCCAAAATCCCAATACCTCGCCATCGGGGCCACTGAGCAAAAACCGAAACGGGTTGCGCGCGACACGGTCTTCCAAACTCAAGTCTTGCAAGGGTTGCAGATAAACCTGCAAGCCAGAGATTTGCTGACTCAACTGCTGAAGTCGCTCCAAGCTTGCCGGCAATCCTTCGGGGCGCTGTGCCTTAGGCACCAAGTTCAAAGTCATGCGACCGGCATTCAAACTGGCATTGGGTCCATCGACACCAATGAAGGAGGTAAGGCTTTGCACCGCAGGGTCTTGCAGCAGCAAGCGCGCCAATGCCTGTTGACGCTCGGCCATCGCATCAAACGACGTCGACTGCGTGGCCTCTGTGATGACTTGCACCGCACCCGTGTCTTGCAAAGGAAAAAAACCTTTGGGACTGATGAGGTATGCGGCGACGGTCAACACCACCGTCAAAGCAAATGTGGACAGCGTGGCCACAGGACGGTCCAGCACCCAATTCAAACCACGCCCATACACGGCGATCAATTGCTTTAACCAAGCACCCGAGTCCAAAGTGTCTTGCTCATTCTTTTGCGCCCGCAATACATGGGCACACAACATGGGGGTCAAGGTCAGCGACACAAAGGCTGAAATCAAAATGGCCACAGCCAAGGTGATGGCGAACTCATGAAACAAGCGGCCCACCACATCGCCCATGAACAACAAGGGAATCAAGACAGCGATCAGCGAGAAGGTCAGCGACACGATGGTGAAGCCAATTTGCTGCGCACCTTCAATGGCAGCCTGCACCGGTGAGCGTGGTTTATTGGGGTCTTGTAAAAAGCGAGCTATGTTTTCGATCATGACGATGGCGTCATCCACCACAAAGCCTGTGGCCACTGTCAGCGCCATCAAGGTGAGGTTGTTGACCGAAAAACCTGCCAAGTACATCACCGCAAACGTGCCCACCAGCGACAAAGGCACCACCACGGCAGGAATCAAGGTGGCTGATGCACTGCGCAAAAAAACAAAAATCACCATGACCACCAAAGCCATCGACAGCAACAATTCGAATTGCACGTCCCGCACCGAGGCGCGTATGGTGGTGGTGCGGTCAGTCATCACCTGCACATCCAAACTGGCTGGCAAAGCCGCGCGCAATGCGGGCAACAAGGTTTGTACCCGTTGCACGGTGTCAATCACATTCGCACCCGGTTGGCGCTGGATATTCAAAACAATGGCAGGTTGCGCATTCGCCCAAGCCGACAAACGACTGTTCTCTGGGGCATCTTTGATGGTGGCCACATCGCGCAAGCGCAAAGGGTTGCCGTTTTTATAGGCCAACACCAAATTGGCATAGTCCTGCGCCGATTGCATTTGGTCGTTGGCATCCAAACTGGAGGCGCGGGCAGGGCCATCCAAACTGCCCTTGGCCATGCTCACATTGGCTTGGTTGATGGCCGTGCGCACGTCCTCCAACGAAAATCCTGCTGCACTCAAAGCTTGGCTGTTGACCTGCACTCGCACCGAGGGGCGCTGTGCGCCTGCAATGCTGACCAAGCCCACGCCAGCGACTTGCGATATACGCATGGCCAAGCGGTTTTCCACCATGTCGTGCACACGCGTGATGGGCAGCGAGGGCGAGCTGATGGCCAGGGTCAACACCGGTGCATCCGCTGGGTTGACCTTGCTGTAGGCCGGTGGCATGGGCAAGTCTGAGGGCAGCACGCCGGTGGCTGCATTGATGGCGGCTTGCACCTGTTGCTCGGCCACATCCAAAGGCAATTTGAGCGAGAAGCGCAAAGTGATGACCGAGGCACCGGCGGAGCTGACCGAGGTCATTTGGTCTAAGCCTGGCATTTGCCCGAGTTGTCGTTCTAGGGGTGCAGTGACGGTTGCCGTCATCACCTCGGGGCTGGCGCCTGGGTACAAGGTGTTGACCTGAACCGTGGGGTAATCAATTTGCGGCAATGACGCCACAGGCAAAAAACGGTAGGCCAATGCGCCACACAAGAGCAGCGCCAACATCGTCAGCGAGGTGGCCACCGGTCGCAGAATAAACAGCCGCGACATGTTCATGGCTTGGGCGCTTTCACCACCTCCACCACGCTGCCACTGCGCAAGCGGTCAGCGCCGTCGGTGACGACTTGTTGACCGGCTTTGAGGTCGGCCTTCACGGCTTGCCAGTCACCTTCAACCGCCTCGAGTTGCACAGTTTGTACTTGTACCGTGTTGTCGGCCTGAACCACATACACAAAAGTCCCTGCTGCACCGCGTTGTACCGCTTGTGCAGGAACAGCCACCACATTTTTCAAGGTGTCGAGCTGCAAACGGATATGGGCAAACTGGTTGGGAAACAAGCTGCCGTCACGGTTGTCCAAAGTCGCTTTCAAACGCAGGGTGCTGGTGGCCACATCGATGGCGTTGTCGGTGGTACTCACACGCCCTTGGGCCAAGCGTATTTTTTGGTCACGGTCCCACGCTTCAACAGGCAAGGCTTGGCCCGCTTTCAACTTGCGCATGATCAAGGGAACATGCATCTCGGGGACTGAAAACACCACAGCCATGGGCTGGGTTTGCGTGATGTTGACCAAGCCATTGGGGTCGCTAGAGCGCACCAAACTGCCCAACTCGACTTGCTTTAAGCCCAGTCGCCCACTGATAGGGGCGGTGACACGGGTGTAGGAGAGCTGCAGTTTGGCCAAATCAATTTGTGCTTGATCGGCTTGCACCGTGCCTTGCAATTGACGCACCAACGCAGCTTGTGTTTCAACCTGCTGGCGTGCAATAGCGTCCTTGCTCAGCAAGTCTTGGTAGCGTTGCAAATCCAACTCTGCATTTTTCATGAGCGCGGCATCGCGGGCAAACTGACCTTGGGCTTGGTTGAGTTGCGCCTCAAAAGGTCGGGCATCAATTTCAGCCAGCACCTGTCCGGCTTGCACAAGTTGTCCTTCTGTGAAACGCAAGGCTTTGAGCTCTCCATCCACCTTGGCACGAACGACAGCGGTGTTGAGCGCCACCAAAGTCCCCGCAGCTTGCACGGTGTAGCGAATATCCATGAGGCGCACCTCGCCCACACTCACCGGCGTGCTGCGCGAGCCTTCACCGCCGCCTTTGCCTGGACGCCCACTAGGCGGTTTTTTGCTAGCTGTTTCCGCATCACTTGGGGCAGGACTTAATTTGTTTTTGATGTCGGGGTAAAACCAAGTAAGCGCAAATGCGGCTACGACCAAAATGGACAGTAACCACCACTTGACCCCGCCAGATTGGCTGTATGACATTGTGCTGAGTGGGTTGAACATCTTATCCATGGCTTCATGTTAACTGCCGAAGATGACCCTAGAGTAAGCGTGACAAACCCGCGCACACCATGCTGAGAATGATGGTGGTGGTCAAAGGAAGAAAGATCTCGCGGCCAAACAAGCGAAAGCGAAAGTCGCCGGGCAAGCGGCCAAAGCCGAGCTTTTGCAACCAAGGGGTAATACCTTGAATCAGCAGCAAGGCCAAGAAAACCACAATCAACCAACGAAACATATGTCTATAACCTGTGTGTTCTATCGCCTTGCACAAAACCCAAGGGCTGCCAAGCCTGGCCGCGGCCCAAGGCAATGACTTTGAACAACTCACCCATCTCGTGTTCATTGATCAGTTTTTGCGCCATGGCCCTGTCTGCCATAGACGCGCTTTCCAGCAATGACAGCAAGCCACTGTTGAGCAAAAAATGCGCTTGGCTGGTGTAGCCCAATACTTCCAAGCCCACTTCTTGTGCGGCCAATGCCACGCCGGTGAAATCAATATGGGCGGTGATGTCTTTCAAGCCAACACTTTGCAAAGGGTCGCTGTCACTGCGGTGCGCTTGGTGACACATGAGTGTGCCCATGTGACGTTGCGCATGGTAGTACTCGGCTTCTGGAAAACCGTAGTCAATCAAGAACATTGCGCCCATGCGCAAACGCTCGCCCACGCTGCGAATAAACGCCTGAGCTTGAGGATGAATTTCGGTCAGGTAATCGTGCTCGCCCTCGATCTCGACCGGTGGGCGCTCGTTTGTGATGCGGTCTTGCCACGCAAAAGCGCACGATGCCTCGTCCCACACCACGCCACGCTCGTGCCAAACACCCGCTGTGCGCTGCAACAGTCGCACCGGCATGGCGTCCAAAACCTCATTGCCAATCACCACGGCTTCAATGCTGTCAGGCAATTCACTGACCCACTGCACACGCGAACCAAAAGCAGCCAGGGTTTGGGCTTGACGCTCACGCAAAGCGCCTGACACCTCGACGATGGTGTAGCTTTGCACCGAATTCCCCAAGGCTTGCAACAACTGCGCGGCCAGGGTGCCGTTGCCTGCACCAAACTCCAGCACCGCTTGGGTTTGTGTGGTCGCCCAAGCCTGTGCCACACTGTGTGCCAAAGCTTGGCCGAAATAAGCCGACATCTCTGGCGCGGTGACAAAATCGCTGCCCTGTGCAGGCATGCGACCGATCTGAGCTTGACCTGCAGCGTAGTAACCCAAGCCCGGCGCGTACAAAGCCAGCGCCATGAAGCGGTCAAAGCTCAACCAGCCGCCGTCAGCCTGTAAGCGCTTGCGAATCAAGGCCTGCAAGCCAGTCGCTAAACTCTTCGCCTGTGTTTCCATAGATTGATTGTCGTCCATGCCCTCTGTCCCCCTTATCGCTTCTTCGCCTGCTGTGCTGGTCACCGGTGCGGGCAAGCGCTTGGGCCGTGCCATCGCCTTAGGGCTGGCAAGGGCTGGTTGGCGCGTAGCAGTTCACTACAGACACTCCGCACAAGAAGCCCAGCAAACAGCCCATGACTGCGCGGCACTCACTGCGGGTGCGAGCGTTTTCCCTGCTGACTTGAGCGATGAAGTTCAGGTGCGGCAGTTGTTTGAAGCGGCACAGCAGCACATGGGGCAATTGGATGCGGTGGTCAACAGCGCAGCGCTCTTTGAGCATGACTGCGCCGAGAATTTTGACTTTGCGCAAATGGAGCAGCATTTGCGCAGCAACACAGGTGCGGCGATCGTCTTGGCACAACTGCTGCACGCCCATGTGAAACAGCGCCAAAGTACCGGTGTAGTGGTGAACATGCTGGACCAAAAGCTGTGGAACCTCAACCCCGATTTCTTCAGCTACACCCTCTCCAAAGCGGCTTTGCAAGCCGCCACCACCATGCTGGCACAAGCCTTGGCACCTGAGTTACGGGTGGTGGGCGTGGCCCCTGGCCTGACCTTGACCAGCCATTTGCTCAGCGATGAAAAGTTTGAAGAGCTGCACCGACTCTCCCCATTGGGACGCTCCTCCAGTGTTGAGGATGTGGTGGCCACCGTGTTGTTTGCCTTGACCAATTCTTCTGTCACTGGCACCAGCTTGTTGGTCGATGGCGGTCAACACCTGATGAAATTTGAGCGCGATTTTTCGCTGATGTAAGAACCCTATGAATTCCAATGGCAACCAAATTCTCACTTTGAGCGGACTGCGCTTTAATGCCGACTTAGGCATCTTGGCGCATGAAAAAAAAGCACCGCAACCGATTCAGGTGGACGCTGAACTCAGCTTAGGCGAGCAACCACTGCTGCCCGCCGATGACGACATCTCACGTGTGCTGGACTACCGCAAAGTGCGTCAAATCATCATCGATGAATGCACCGCTAAGCACGTCAGCTTGCTGGAAACCATGATTGGCAAACTCTGCCACCGCTTGCTGGGGCTTTCTGGGGTGAAAGCGGTACGGGTGAAAATCACCAAACTGGAAATTTTTGACGACTGCGAAGTCGCTATCCGCATGGAGGCGGGATCATGGTGAAGCATGCAGATTGAACGCGAAACCCAAAAGCTGGAAAAACGCCTGTGCCGTCAGGTGGGCGAAGCCATTGTTCAATTCAACATGATCGAAGAAGGCGACAAGGTGATGGTCTGCATGTCGGGCGGCAAAGACAGCTACGGCATGCTCGACATCTTGCTCAAACTCAAAGCCCGTGCCCCTATTCACTTTGACATCATCGCGGTCAACCTTGACCAAAAACAACCGGGCTTTCCAGCCCATGTGTTGCCCGACTACTTAAGCCAACTGGGTGTGCCGTTTCGCATCGAAACGCAAGATACCTACTCGATTGTGAAGAGCAAAATTCCTGAAGGCAAAACCATGTGCAGCCTGTGCAGCCGTTTGCGCCGTGGCATTTTGTACAGAGTCGCCGATGAGATTGGCGCCACCAAAATCGCACTGGGGCATCACCGCGATGACATCTTGCAAACCTTTTTCTTGAACATGTTTTTTGGTGGCAAATTGAAAAGCATGCCGCCAAAGTTGGTGAGTGATGCCGGTCACCACATCGTCATCCGTCCATTGGCGTTTGTGGCTGAGCGTGACTTGGCACGCTGGGCGGCGCACCGCGCTTTTCCCATCATTCCCTGCACTTTGTGCGGCAACCAAGACGGTTTGCAGCGCCAGCAAGTGGGCGATATGTTGCGCGAGTGGGAGAAAAAACATCCTGGGCGTTTGGACATCATGTTCAATTCACTGCAACACGTGGCGACTTCCCACTTGTTAGACCATAGCTTGTTTGACTTCAAGGGTTTGAAAACCACAGGCGTACCCGACCCTGACGGAGACACAGCTTTCGACCCTGAGAGTTTTGCGCTACCCAGCTTGGGCGGCATTCAAACCGTCACCTTGAGCTAACTGCTAAGCCACCTAGCGCTGTCATTGCGAGCGTAGCGAAGCAAGCTTTACGAGTGGGAGACAAGGCTAAGGCCAGCGGCGCAGGTCGGCCGTAGCCGACGTTGTGCAAGCATGGAGGCGAGGCCGAGCCTGCGGCGCGGGCCATGGGATTGCTTCAGGGCTTCGCCCTTCGCAATGACAAGAGCTTGCTTCGCTACGATCGCAATGACGAGACTTCGCAATGACGGCATATTGCACCGACGTGTTTACAGCGACTCTAAAAACGTGATCAAGTCTTTGCGCTGCTCGGCCGGTAAAGCCGTGAACTTGTCACGCGACGCTTGGGCCTCGCCACCATGCCAAACAACAGCTTCTAGCAAGTTACGCGCACGTCCATCGTGTAAAAACGAGGTGCTGGCACTCACCTGCTTGGACAAACCTATGCCCCACAACGGGGGTGTACGCCAGTCGCTGCCGCTGGCCTTGAAGTCGGGGCGGCCATCGGCCAAGTCGGGGCCCATGTCGTGCAACAGCAAGTCGGTATAGGGACGAATGCGTTGGTTAGAAATAACGGGAACAGCTGGGTATTTGCCAGTGCGCCATTCGGGCACATGGCACATGGCGCAACCCGATGACACAAACAAGGCTTCGCCGCGCTTGACCTCGGGTTTGTCCACATCGCGACGCTCAGGTATTGCCAAGGACTGGTTCCAAAAAGTGATGGCTTCCCACATCTCAGGACGCAACTCAGGCTTGGGGGCTCGAATCGCCGCCAAACACTCAAGCTGCACAGGCGTGCACTCGGTGAATGGGTAAAGCGAAGATGTGACGCCTATGTCTGCAGCAAACGCTGCGGCAATTTGTTGCTTGATGCTGGGCTGGTTGGCCTTCCAACCAAAGCGGCCCATGGCTTGCTTCTTGTTGATGTCGTCACGCACATAGTTGGGGCGGCCGTTAAGCCCTTGCGCTTTTTGCTGCTGCGCCACTTGCAAAATATCTTTTTCACTGATGGCTTCTAAATAACCCATGCCCACCATGGCTTGGCTGTTGCGCAGTGACAGCATCACGCCATCAGCCAAGGGACCGAAGTTGAGTTTTTCTACCCGTACCTTGGGTTGACGCAAGGCCAAGGTTTCGCCATCGGGAAAGGTGAAGGTCTTGCTTGACCAGTCGATGTAAACCTCGGCTTCACCTGCGCGCGCTTCTGGGTCTTTGCGGGTGACGGTGTCGAACATTTGAATGTCTGTTCCGTAGTTGGGGTCAGGTTTGGGCGAACCATGCGGCCCCACACCCGTCACCGAGATACGCAACACATGTTGAATGGCCAAACTGCCGCTGCTGTCTAAGGC
Source organism: Bordetella parapertussis (assembly GCA_945901225.1). Taxonomy (GTDB): domain Bacteria; phylum Pseudomonadota; class Gammaproteobacteria; order Burkholderiales; family Burkholderiaceae_C; genus Limnohabitans. Next base: position 8,165 of record CAMDKR010000050.1, read on the forward strand.
TCTGCCACGCCCTGCATTGAGGTGGCAAGAGGCACAGTTGGTCGCCAAAAACATAGGGCCCAAACCCCATTCGCCGCCCGCAGGTCCAGGTTGTGACAAATCCCACACCAAGGGAATAACAGGGTTGTTGACCGCCATCCAAAAATTGGTGAAGACCCGCTCGCCTTGAAGGAAAACCTGCATTTGCTTAGGCGTCAAACCCGCCACAGGCTGCTTGTAGACCTCTTGCGGCACCACCGGTTTATCTGAGGGCGTTTGTGTGACCGCGGTCCCGTGCAATATCACCAGAGAGAGAAAGACCAGAACCGCTTTTTTCACATCATGCTTTCATCAATGCTTTTTATAAGCCAATACTTTTTGGTGTTGCTCACCCAGACCTTGAATGCCCAAGGACATGGTGTCACCCGCTTTAAGGAAGACCGGCGCAGGTTTGCCGTTTTTCTTCATGCCCATGCCCACACCGGGGGGTGTACCGGTGGTGATCACGTCGCCAGGCATCAAGGTCATGAACTGGCTGACATAGCTGATCAGTTTGGCGACATTGAAGACCATGGTTTTGGTGTTGCCGGTTTGCATGCGCACACCGTTGACATCAAGCCACAAGGACAAGCGCTGGGGTTGAGGCACTTCGTCACGCGTGACCAACCAAGGACCGATGGGACCAAAGGTGTCGCAACCCTTGCCCTTGTCCCAAGTCAGGCCTCGCTCCAACTGGTATTCACGCTCGGACACATCGTTGATGGTGCAATAACCTGCCACGTAGTTCAGCGCTTGCGCCTGCGAGACATAGCTGGCACGGGTGCCAATCACCACCCCAAGCTCAACTTCCCAGTCTGACTTGACCGAGCCTTTGGGCAACATGATGTCGTCATTGGGGCCTTGTACGCAGCTGTTGGCTTTCATGAACACCACGGGTTCTTTGGGAATAGGCATATTGGATTCAGCCGCATGGTCGGCATAGTTCAAACCAATGGCAATGAATTTACCGACATGGCTGATGGGGCAACCCATGCGGGGTTTGCCCTTGACCAAAGGCAGCGTGGCGGTCTTGATGCGCGAGAGTTTGGCCAAGGCCTTGTCGCTCAGATGCTCTGGCGTGATGTCTGTAATGACTTGGCTTAAGTCACGCAGTTTGCCGTCTGCGTCGATGAGGCCGGGTTTTTCACGGCCCATTTGGCCATAGCGCACAAGTTTCATTTTTGCTCCTGTAAAAAAATCAATAGGTGGAACGACCACCCGACAAATCAAACACCGCGCCTGTCGAGAACGAACAGTCTTCGGTACACAACCAAGCCACCATGGCGGCAATTTCGTCAGGGGTGCCAAAGCGGCCCATGGGAATTTTGCTCAGCATGAACTGTATGTGCTCGGGCGTGAGTTGGTCAAAGATCGGCGTCTTCACCGCTGCAGGGGTGACGCAGTTGACACGCACACCCGTGTCAGCCAATTCTTTGCCAAGCGATTTGGTCAACGCAATCACGGCCGCTTTGCTGGCGCTGTAAGCGCTGGCGTTGGGGTTGCCGTCTTTGCCAGCAACAGACGCGACGTTGACGATGCGCCCATAGTTACGCGCCATCATGTGCGGTGCCAATTCGCGGCAGCAGTAGTACAAGCCGTTGACATTGATGTCAAACACCTTGTGCCAATCGGCTAGCGGGTAATCCCACGATTTCATGTTCGGGCCGGAAATGCCAGCGCTGTTAACCAAGGCATCCACGGGGGCAAAAGCGATGCTTTGCTTGACCGCATCCACCACCTCTGGGTGCTGGGTCAAATCCACTTTCACGCTGTGCACCACCGCGCCAGGCACGGCTTGTTTGAACTCGGCTTCGGCCTTGGCCATGCCAGCTGCGTCATAGTCCCATACCGTGACCTGTGCGCCGGAACGCAGCAAGCGCTCCACCATGGCAAAACCCAAGCCACTTGCGCCGCCCGTCACCACCGCGTGGCGGCCTTGCATATCGAGTTGGTTCATCTGTGTTCCTTTGAAGATCAAATGGTCATGCCGCCGTCAACCGAATAAGCCAATCCGGTGGTGAATTGCGATTCGTCACTGGCCAAAAACACCACGATAGGTGCGATTTCATGGGCTTGCGCCAAGCGCCCCATGGGTTGCCGTGCAATGAAATCTTTACGCGCTTGCACCGGATCGGCTTGGCTGTTGATGCGGTCTTGCAAGGAAGGTGTATCCACCGTGCCAGGGCAAATCGCATTGCAGCGTATGCCTTGGCGCACATGGTCTGCCGCCACGGCCTTGGTCAAACCAATCACAGCCGCTTTGCTGGCGCCATACACAAAGCGGTTGGGCAAGCCCTTCACACTAGAGGCCACGCTGGCCATGTTGATGATGCTGCCCCCGCCTTGCGCAATCATCTTGGGCAAGGCAGCTTGAATCGCCCAAAACTGTGAACGCACATTCAGGTTGAACGCCAGGTCCCAGTCTTCGTCGGTGGCAGTGAGGGCGGTGCCGCTGTGCACATAGCCAGCGCAGTTGAACAAGGCATCAATGCGGTCCATGGCAGCCACTTGCGCTTGGATAGCCGCTTTGTCCATCACATCCAACACGGCGGTGTGGATGTGGTCCATGCCCTTGAAAGCTTCCAGCAAAACGGGATTGACGTCGGTCGCCCACACCGTTGCACCCTCGGCCACCATGGCCAACACCGTTGCCTTGCCAATACCCTGACCGGCCGCGGTGATGAGTATGTGTTTG
>CAMDKR010000051.1 GCA_945901225.1 Bordetella parapertussis
CAGCAGTTTGGACATGATGCATTCCAGTTACCAAGGGACATGGCTAGAACACCCTGAAACCGAAGACACCTACTCATTGGCGAAAGAATTGCGCCAAGCCATTTTTTCTCCTCCCATCACCCTCAAGCCAAGGGAGAAAATGGGCCAAGCCGAAACCCAGATCCAATTCCATATCCCCATCAGCAACAACACCCGTTTCAGTGGTGTGCTGATGGTGGAGTATTCGATCGATGGCTTGCTCAGGTATACCGTTCCCGCTGAAATCACCGCCCGCCACGCGGTTGCTTTGGTCGATGGCAACAATGCCATGCTGGCAGGTCAAAGCATCAAACCGCGCACAGGTTTGTGGGAGTATTCCCCATGGGAATCCAAAGCCTATGAATACATCGTGCCTATCTCCACCATTGGCAACAGTTTGCAACTTCGTGCGCAGGCCTATCGCACTTCCCAAGTTCTGATCGGCAGCGGACTTTTCTGGTTGGTGATGCTGCTCAGTGGCATGACCACTTGGATGTTGATTGGCACATGGCGACACACCCGCAGACGCTTGCAAGCCCAACAAGCCTTGATCACCGAAACCAATTTCCGTCGTGCCATGGAGAACTCTGTGCTCACCGGTATGCGAGCCATGGACATGAATGGTCGCATCACTTACGTGAATGCCGCTTTTTGTCAAATGACCGGTTGGAGCGAGGCCGAGTTGGTAGGCTCTAGCTCACCTTTTCCGTATTGGCCTGACGAAGACCGCGATATGCTGAATAACAAACTCAGCGATCAACTCAACGGTCGCACCACCTTGAGTGGTTTTCAAATTCGGGTCCGACGTAAAAACGGCAGCATTTTTGATGCAAGGCTGTATGTCTCGCCATTGATAGATGCAGTGGGGCAGCAAACGGGGTGGATGACCTCCATGACCGACATCACCGAGCCCAACAAAATTCGCGAACAACTCTCGGCCTCGCACGAGCGCTTCACCACGGTGCTAGAAGCGTTGGATGCCTCTGTGTCGGTCTCCCCCTTGGGAAGCGCAGAACTTCTTTTTGCCAACAAGTTGTATCGCCAGTGGTTTGGCAACCAAGGCAAGGGGCATTTAGAGCTGGTGACCCAAGCCGGCACACTGCCCCTCAATGAAAATCAAAATTTGGACAGCGTAGACGATATGGTGGGCATGCCGGCCCTCAACCTCACGCAAGCCCGCACGGAAAATGCAGAGGTCTATGTTCCTGAGCTGAACAAATGGCTGGAGGTGAGAACCCGCTATTTCAACTGGGTCGATGGACGCCTTGCCCAAATGGTCATCTCGACCGACATCACGGCCAGACGATTGGCCGAAGAACAAGCCGCTTTGCAATCCGAACGCGCTCAGTCGGCGAGTCGCTTGATCACCATGGGCGAGATGGCTTCAAGTGTTGCGCATGAGTTGAACCAACCCCTGACGGCCATTGCCAACTATTGCAACGGCATGTTGACCCGGTTGCAGGGCAAGCAAATCACCGAGGACGAGCTAAAAGTCGCACTTGAAAAAACCTCTCGCCAAGCTCAACGTGCAGGACAAATTATTCAGCGCATCCGAAGTTTTGTGAAGCGCAGTGAAACCAACCGCATCAACTCTTTGGTCGCCCCCATCGTGGCAGAGGCGGTTGACCTTGCGGATACCGAGCTGCGTCGCAGGCAAGTCAAACTCAGTTTGTTTGTTTCTGATCGCTTATCTAAATTGCATATCGATCCCATATTGATCGAGCAAGTCCTCATCAATTTATTGAAGAATGCGGCTGAGGCCATTGAACACGCACAGCGCCCTCTCAACCAACGCCATGTCGAATTGCAAGTGGTCCCCAAAGAAGTAGATGGCCAAGACGTGGTGGAGTTTTCCGTCAGCGATTCTGGCTCGGGTATGACAGCCGAGGTAATGGAGCGCGTGTTTGAGGCGTTCTACACCACGAAGAATGAAGGCATGGGCATAGGTCTGAATTTGTGCCGAACGATCATCGAGTCTCACCACGGCCGCATGACAGCCGAGAACATCTACAATGGAAAACTGATAGTTGGGGGTCGTTTTTCATTTTGGCTACCAGCGAGCAAAACCTTGATACCCCTTTAATGCCTTCAGTGGCCCCTTGGAGCTTGAGATGAGTTTGATCCCCAAAAAAGGCAATGTCTACGTGGTCGATGACGATGAGGCCGTGCGTGACTCCTTGCAATGGTTGCTCGAAGGCAAGGATTACCGCGTTCGCTGTTTTGATTCTGCAGAAAACTTCTTAAGCCGCTATGACCCACGCGAAGTAGCGTGCTTGATCGTCGACATTCGTATGCCAGGCATTTCCGGCCTAGAACTGCAAGACCGCTTGGTTGAGCGCAAATCACCTTTGCCCATTGTCTTCATCACGGGTCACGGCGATGTGCCGATGGCTGTGACCACCATGAAAAAAGGCGCCATGGATTTCATCCAAAAGCCCTTCAAAGAAGAAGAACTGGTCAGCTTGGTTGAACGCATGTTGGACCAAGCCCGCGACTCCTTCAACGACTCACAAACCGCCGCCAACCGCGATGCCCTCATGGCCAAACTGACCACACGTGAAGCCCAAGTGCTGGAACGTATCGTGGCAGGCAGATTGAACAAACAAATTGCGGATGACTTAGGCATCAGCATCAAAACTGTTGAAGCGCACCGAGCCAATATCATGGAGAAACTCAATGCCAACACGGTTGCTGATTTGCTTAAAATAGCATTGGGTCAACAAGCAAAAAACTGATGTCAGCACTTCTCATTGACGGCAACGTCCTTTCGCAACAAATGCGCGCTGATTTTGCAGCTCGCACCCAATCCCTTATCTCCCAAGGTGTTCGCCCCGGCTTGGCGGTGGTCTTGGTTGGTGAGAACCCCGCCTCGCAGGTGTATGTTCGCAACAAAGTCAAAACTTGCGAACAAGTCGGTATTCATTCACTGCTTGAAAAATACCCTCAAGACCTCAGCCAAGCCGATTTATTGGCCAGGGTCGATGCGCTGAATAACGACCCCAATATTCACGGCATCTTGGTGCAACTGCCTTTGCCATCACATATTGACGCTCAAAAAATCATTGAAGCCATTTCGCCCAGCAAAGATGTGGACGGCTTTCATGTGGCCAGTGCCGGCGCGTTGATGACCGGCTTACCCGCTTACTGGCCTTGCACTCCGCATGGCTGTATGAAGATGTTGGAGAGTATTGGCTACAAGCTCAAAGGCAAACATGCCGTGGTGATTGGCAGAAGCAATATTGTGGGTAAACCCATGGCGCTGATGCTGCTCCAAGAAAACGCCACCGTGACTGTTTGTCATAGCTCGACAGTCGACCTCAAGCACCACTGCTTGCAAGCTGATGTGATCGTGGCAGCAGTGGGTAAGCGCAATGTGTTGACAGCCGACATGGTGAAACCTGGGGCTGTGGTGCTGGACGTCGGCATGAACCGAGATGATGCTGGCAAGTTATGTGGTGATGTCGACTTTGAGGGTGTCCGGCAAGTGGCTGGCTACATCACACCGGTTCCTGGTGGCGTGGGCCCCATGACCATCACCATGCTTTTAGCCAATACCTTGGATTCTGCCCAACAGGCCCTATCTGCGAAGACATGACCAATCCCCTCTTAGATTTTTCATCCCTTCCCCGTTTCAGCGAGGTTCTTCCCGAACACATTTCACCCGCCATGACACAACTGCTGGCCCATGCCGAGCAAGCCATGACCGAGGTGACCGCTGATTCTTTCCCTGCCGATTGGCTGTCTGTTTCGAAAGTGCTCGATACAGCTACCGAACAACTGGGCCGCGCTTGGGGCATGGTGGGTCATTTGCAGGGTGTGGCCGATACACCCGAGTTACGTGCGGCCTACAACGCCGAGTTGCCGCGCATCACCGACTTCTTCACACGCCTTGGCGCGAACGAAGCGCTGTATGCAAAGTACAAAGCTATTCCCGTTGCCGGCTTGAACACTGAACAAGCCCGAGCGCACACACTCGCCTTGCGCAACTTTGTGTTGTCAGGGGCCGAACTTCAAGGGCCAGCCAAAGAACGATTTGCCGCGATTCAAGAACGCTTGGCCGAAATCAGCCAGCTTTTCAGTGAACATGTGCTGGACGCCACCGACGCTTGGTCTGTGCTTGCCTCGTCAGAAGAAGTGCAAGGTGTTCCCGCTGATGTATTGCAGACAGCCCAAGCGGCAGCAACGGCAGACGGTCACACTGGCTATAAGCTCACTCTGAAGATGCCTTGCTATTTGCCTGTCATGCAATACGCGCACAGCAGCAGTTTGCGTGAAAAGCTTTACCGCGCCCACGCCACCCGCGCCTCGGCAGAGTTTGCCCATCCCCAATTCGATAACAGCCCATTGCTGCAAGAAATTTTGCAACTGCGCCAAGAAGAAGCTGCGCTGCTGGGCTATGCCAACCACGCCGAGGTATCGCTGGCCAGCAAAATGGCCGAGTCACCTGCACAGGTGATGGACTTCTTGCGCGATTTGGCTCGCAGAGCCAAGCCTTACGCCGAAAAAGATTTGGCTGAAATGCGTGACTTTGCGCGCACAGCGTTGAACATCGCCGACCCCCAGCCTTGGGACTGGACCTTCGTTGGCGAAAAGCTCAAGGAAGCACGCTACAACTTCAGCGAACAAGACATCAAGCCCTACTTCACCGCACCCAAGGTGATGGCAGGTTTGTTCAAAATTGTGGAAACCTTGTTCGAGGTGAGTATTCGACCCGACAGTGCGCCTGTGTGGCATCCCAAAGTCGAGTTTTACCGAATTGAACGCGCTGGGCAGCTGATAGGGCAGTTCTACCTGGACCCAGGCGCCAGAACCGGTAAACGCGGTGGCGCATGGATGGACGATGTGCGTGCACGTTGGCTACGCCCAGACACAGGCCTGCTGCAAACCCCGATTGCTCACTTGGTGTGCAATTTCGCTGAAGGCGTCAACGGCCAACCGCCTTTGCTGACCCATGATGACGTCATCACCCTTTTTCACGAATGCGGCCACGGCTTGCACCACATGCTCACGCAAATCAATGAGCGTGATGTGTCTGGCATCAGTGGCGTGGAGTGGGATGCGGTTGAGTTGCCCAGCCAGTTCATGGAAAACTTTTGCTGGGAATGGTCGGTCTTGCGTCACATGACCGCACATGTGGACACGGGTGAGCCCCTGCCCCGCGCTTTGTTTGACAAGATGCTGGCCGCGAAAAACTTTCAAAGTGGCTTGCAAACTTTGCGGCAAATCGAGTTCTCTTTGCTAGACATGCGCTTGCACACTGAACCCCATCGCAGCAACGATGTGCTGGGGGTCCTCAAGGAAGTTCGCAATGACGTGGCGGTGTTGCATCCACCCGAGTGGCATAGGATGCCGCATTCCTTCAGCCATATTTTTGCCGGTGGCTATGCTGCTGGCTACTACAGCTACAAATGGGCCGAAGTGCTCAGCGCCGACGCCTATGCTGCGTTTGAAGAAACTGCGGCGCAAGATGGCACACCGTCACTTGAAACTGGGCGACGCTATCGGCAAAGCATCTTGGAGCGTGGCGGTAGTCGCCCAGCCATGAGTTCATTCAAAGAATTTCGCGGTCGTGAACCCTCTTTGGATGCCTTGATGCGCCACCAAGGCATGGCAAGCTAAAAGAGCAGCGTTTGCACCCCAGCAGGGGTCGCCAGCAAACACACATCGGCTTTTTGAAACGCAAAAATTCCCACCGTCACCACGCCAGGCCATTGACTGATTTGCGCCTCCAGCGCCAATGGCTCGTTGAGCTTTAAGCCATGCACATCCACAATGTATTGCCCGTTGTCGGTGACCAGAGGCTGCCCATCGCGCATACGCAAAACGGCATTACCACCGATAGAAGCAAAGTTACGGCTGATTTGTGGCGCGGACATGGGAATGACTTCTACCGGTAACGGAAAAGCACCCATGACATCCACCCGTTTGCTTTGGTCGACGATGCACACGAATTGCTTGGCTTGGGCTGCGACGATTTTTTCACGGGTGAGCGCTGCACCTCCGCCTTTGAGCATATAGCCATGGCCATCGATTTCATCGGCACCATCAATGTACACAGACAAGGATTGAACTTCGGACAAATCCACCACGGGAATGCCCAGGGCTTGCATCCGCTGGGTAGAAGCCATGGAACTGGAGACAGCACCTTTAAGGGGAATGGCGCTTTGGGCCAAAGCATCAATAAAGAAATTCACCGTCGAGCCCGTGCCTACGCCAATCCACGCATGGGGCTGCACATAAGCCAACGCGGCTTGGGCAACTTGCGCTTTCAGTGCGTCTTGGCTGGGGAGCTTGCTCATCGGTGACAATTCCATTTTTAAAGAAGATGTCTGATTATCCATGTCCCTGTTGCCCTACGCCTTGCTGCGTCCCTTGTTGTTTGGCTTAGACGCTGAAGCGGCGCACGATGCAACGCTGAACCTGCTGTCGGCGACCCAGCACAATTTCCTGCGCTTGGCCTACCAACAACAGCGTACCGAAGACCCCATCCAACTGGCAGGTTTGAAATTTCCCAACCGCGTGGGACTTGCCGCGGGCTTAGACAAAAATGCCCGCTGCATCGACGCATTTGCAGCCATGGGTTTTGGTTTTGTGGAGGTGGGCACGGTCACGCCGGTGGCACAGCCTGGCAATCCCAAGCCACGCATGTTTCGGCTACCGAAAGCCCAAGCTCTGATCAATCGCTTGGGGTTCAACAACCAAGGGCTGGAAAGCTTTTTACACAATGTGCAGCTGGCACGTTTTCGCCAAAACAAGCCCAAGCCTATGCTGCTGGGCTTGAACATTGGCAAAAATGCATCGACCCCTATGGAAGGTGCAGCCGACGATTACCTTCGCGGCCTACACGCGGTTTACCCGTTTGCAGACTATGTCACGGTGAACATCTCCAGTCCCAATACGCAAAATCTACGCAACCTGCAAAGTGACGCGGCTTTGTCAAACCTCTTGGGCCTGTTGGGCGAGGCCCGGGCGCAACTGGCACACACCCACCAAAAACATGTGCCTGTCTTTATCAAAGTTGCGCCCGATTTAGATGAGGCACAACTCGCCCAACTGTGCATGACCTTGCAAAACCATTGCCTAGAAAATGGTCAGGCCAAAGACAATGCATGGGGGGTCATCGCCACCAACACCACGGTGTCCAGAGACGCTGTTCAACATCAGCCTCACGCCAACGAAGCGGGTGGCTTGTCGGGTGCGCCTGTCAAGCAAGCAAGCAACCGGGTCATCCGAGCCTTACGCCAAGGCCTAGGGCCTGACTTTGCAATCATGGGTGTGGGTGGCATTTTCAGCGCACAAGATGCGATAGAAAAAATTCAAGCCGGCGCCAATGTGGTGCAAATCTACACAGGCTTGATTTACCAAGGGCCTGCTTTGGTCACGCAAGTGGCCAAGGGCTTGAAGACCATGCAATGAATACTTCGCACATCTGCCCCATCAACTCTTGCCCCCTCTATGAACCTCTCTGAACTCTCACCCAAAGACATTGCTCATCTGGCTGAAGCTTTGTCCGTACACCCCGATTACCGGGTATTGCGCCGCTTGGTTCCACGTCACAGCTTTGCGCCCTCAACCCCTGGCCAAATGCTGCAAATCGGCGTGGTACTAGATACCGAAACCACAGGCTTGAGCTCGCAAGATGACCAGGTGATTGAGCTTGGCATGATTGCATTTGAGTTTGACCCTGTTTTAGGCACGGTACACAGTGTGCGAGAAGTATTTGACGAACTTGAAGACCCTGGACGCCCTATTCCACCTGAAACCACCCAAGTGCATCACATCACCGACGACATGGTTCGCGGCAAACGCATTGACGACACCGTTGTTGAAAAATTTGTCGCAAATGCCAGCGTCATCATTGCGCACAACGCCTCTTTTGATCGACCCTTTGTTGAAAAGCGCTGGCCTGTTTTCAAAGACAAGCAATGGGTTTGCAGCATCAAGGACATCGATTGGAAAGGCGAAGGCGTGGGCTCGGCCAAGCTGGAGTACTTGCTTCAAACGCAAGGTATTTTTTATGAAGCGCATCGCGCTGAAACCGATTGCTGGGCTTTGTTGGAATTGCTCCATGCAGTGTTGCCACAAAGCCAACAACCGGCTTTGCTGCGCTTGCTGGAGTCACTCAACCAGCCGCAGGTGCGCTTGTATGCCACCGGCTCTCCCTTTGATGCCAAAGATTTGCTCAAAGCACGTGGCTACCGGTGGGCACCGGAGATCAAATGCTGGCACCGGCAACTGGGCGGCGATAAAGCTTTACAAGAAGAGCTGTCATGGCTTAAGAACCGTGTTTACCAAGGCAAACGCGCCAGCGTAGACATTGAAACACTGGGCGGCTTGGTTCGACACTCAGATCGCCAAGGCCAAAAAACCACCCAGCTGTTGGCGAGTTAATAGGGGACAAGCTGCCAAGGCATGTTGCAGGTAGCGACGTAAGGGTAATACTGCCTTGATGATTGGCAAAAATAGGCAACCCGAGGAGCCTCTAAGACCACAGGCGGCGGAGGCGTCACGATGATGGTGGTGGTTGGCTGGCTATAGGCTTGATTTGCCCAGTAAAGGCTAGAGCCGATGACGATAGCTGACGCCCACGGCACCCAGCGCAAGTCCCGATCGCCACGGCCATGACGATGACCACCATGTCCGCCATGTCCGCCATGTCCGCGGTCATAACCGCGAGCTTGGCCATAGTAGCCATGTGCAGAATGTCCTCGCCATCCATCGCCACCTGCCAAGGACAGGGTGGGCGCAAGCAATACGAGGCATAAAGCAGCGCAAAACAGGGGCTTTTTCATGAAAATCCTTGATGAAGAGCAAATGACATGCTTTCAACGTGATCCCTGCCTTAGAGGATGACAGACAACTGATTTATGATGGCTCTCAATGAAGAAAAGTTTTTTCACCCTTTATGTAGTCAGCCTTGTTACTGGTTTATTTGCCATTTCAGCGCCTGCCAATGCTGATCCCTACAAATTTCCCTACGTCCACTTGCACGATCTGCCCAGTGCACTGCAAGAGGCTTATCGCAATGAGAGGCCCCATTTGGGCGACATTGGGCGCTGTGCCGTGAGCTTTGACAACAGCATGGACCAAGAAAAAATGGTCTTTACCTGCTCTATTTACGTGAAGATGTCTGCGGTCGCAGAGCGCAAAGCCATGGAGCGATGCGAGCAAATGAAAAGCGGCAGAGGCATCAAAGCACCCTGCAAGGTGATTTCAGAGTAAGTCTAGGATTTACAAAACTTGCAGGTAAATGGCCAAACAAGTGCCATAGCCAACGCTCCAGCACAGGGTGCGAAAACTGGCCCAGTCCATCACATAAGCCAGGAAGTACAAGGCTCTGGCAGCCACAAACACCAAGCACAGGGTTTCAAGCAGCGCCGCATCCACTTGGAAATGCAAGGCCAATAAAACAGCCGCTGCAAAAAAAGGAAAGGCCTCAAAACTGTTGTGCTGCGCCGCATTGGCACGGGCTCTGGCGCCAGTTTGCTCGGCCAACCATGCGCGGGGATTGTGGTTGTCAAAGCCTTTGAAACCCCATTTGGCGCTGGCAGCGCCCAGCAAGGGCATGACGCCTGCCACCACCACACAAGCCACTGGAATGTTCATCTTTTTTCCTGTTTTGAAGCCCGATGCGCCAACGCTTGTATCGCCAAGGCGTAGCCCTGAATACCCAAACCTGCCATCACCCCTACCGCCACGGGTGACACATAGGATTGGTGGCGAAAGGCTTCACGCGCAAAGACATTGCTGATGTGGGTTTCAATGACGGGCAAACCCGTTCCCTTGATGGCGTCGTGCAGCGCAACAGAGGTGTGGGTGAAGGCCCCCGGGTTAAAGACAGCGCCAATGGCTTTGCCTTGTTGGCAAAGTTGCCCATAAGCATGGATTTGGTCGATCAACTCACCCTCGTGGTTGCTTTGCACAAAATGCACTTCCAAGCCCAAAGGCTGCGCGGTGGCTTTGCACAATGCCTCGACATCGGCCAAACTGGCGTGGCCGTATTGTTCGGGTTCACGGGTGCCCAAGAGATTGAGATTGGGACCGTTGAGAATGAGAATCTTCATAAATTAAGTATACGATGATGCCCTTAGGAGGCGCCATGATTCGTTTAGTGGTTTTTGATGCTTACGGTACCTTGTTCGATGTGTACTCGGTAAGTGCCATGGCTGAAACTTTATTTCCTGGACGCGGCAACGCCTTGTCAGTGCTGTGGCGCGATAAACAAATCGAGTACAGCCGCTTGGTGACCCTGAGCGATCCTATGAACCCCTTGGGCAGCCGGCACTACCAATCGTTTTGGGATTTGACGCGTCTTGGCTTGCAATACGCCTGCCAAAAATTAGAACTTGAACTCACGCCACCCAAACAAAAACAATTGATGGACCAGTATGCCCAACTCAAACCGTTTGAAGAAAACAAAGAGGTCTTGCAACACCTCCAAGCCATAGGTATGCGTTGCGCGATTTTGTCCAATGGCAGCCCCGATATGCTGGCCAAGGCCGTGAGCAGCGCAGGGATGACGGGCTTGATTGACAAGGTGTTGTCGGTCGATGAAGTGCGGCAGTTCAAAACGTCTCCCCAAAGCTATGGCTTGGTCACCCACCATTACCCCATGGATATGCGCGAAGTGCTGTTTGTGTCGAGCAACAGCTGGGATGCGCTGGGCGCGACTTGGTTCGGCTTCAAAAGCTTTTGGGTCAACCGCCAAGGCTTGCCCTTTGAGACCCTAGGACCCCGCCCCACCCACAGCGGCCCTAGCTTGAAAGATATATTGCCCTTGCTATGAAGTGGTTGG
>CAMDKR010000052.1 GCA_945901225.1 Bordetella parapertussis
CGCAGCCCGGATTCTTTGGCTGCCGCCAAATCACTTGAATGCGCAGCAACCATGGTTGTATCCAGCCAAGTACACCCCAGTGCTTCTGCGGAGGTTTGGTAAACCACTGGCTGCGGCTTGTAATCGCGCGCGATCTCCGCGCCTGTGATGGCATCCCAATGCCAGCCATTGTGGCGAGCAAGATTGACCATCAAAGCAATATGGCCGTTGGAGCAGGGGGCCAGAAGAAACTTTTTTCTTAGCCTGACCAAAGCTTGGTTGACGTCAGGCCAAGCGTCTAGCGTGTGCCAAGCCAGCGTCAGTTTTGCACGGGTTGGCTCGTCCACAGAATCCCATCCTAATCGGGACAAAACGGTATCTAAGTTATCGCGGTGCAAAACATCGAGCTTGCAAAACTGTCTTTGCCCGCTGCGCACTTTCTCCATGGCAGGCTGGTATTCATTGCGCCAAGCATCTGCAAAAGCATGCCAATCGGTGTGGAGTCCGAGGGGAGATAAATCCCTTTCAGCCTGATATGCAATGGAATGACGCCAGTCGACCAGCGTACCAAAAACATCAAAAATAAGCGCTTTCATCAGCTTTTCAGCACAGTTGCGATGGCCTGACACACATAGGGAAGGTTGTGGTTATTGAGTGCCGCAACACACATCCGTCCTGTATCGGTACCGTACACCCCAAACTCTGAACGCAGTCGCACCATCTGGTCCTTGCTCAATCCTGAGTAGCTGAACATGCCAATCTGTTTGGTGATAAATCCCATGTCTTGCTGGATACCGGCTGCTTTGAGTCCATCGACCAAGCTTTGGCGCATGGCTTTGATTCTGAGGCGCATACCGGAGAGCTCTGTTTCCCACAAAGCACGCAGTTCAGGGTTATTGAGTACAGCCGCAACAACGGCTCCACCATGGGTGGGCGGGTTGGAATAGTTGGTGCGGATCACAATTTTGAGTTGAGACAAAACCCTTGCAGCTTCATCCGCATCGTGGCAATAAACAGATAAAGCGCCAACACGCTCGCCGTACAGACTGAAGCTTTTGGAAAAAGAGGTCGAGACCAAAAAATCGATACCTGCAGACACAAACTTTTGAATCACAGCGCCATCTTCGGCAATGCCGTTGCCAAATCCTTGATAGGCCATGTCAAGAAAAGGTGTCAACTGCTTTTCTTTAACGGTGGCAATGACTTTGTCCCATTGCTCTGGCGTGAGGTCATAGCCCGTTGGGTTGTGACAGCAGGCATGGAGAATTACCACCGTACCAGAGGCCGCCGCACTTAGGCTTTTGATCATTCCTTCAAAGTTGATGCCGCGGTTTTGTTCGTCGTAATAGGCATAGGTGTCAACGACAAATCCAGCTGCTGTAAACAAGGCTCTGTGGTTTTCCCAGCTGGGGTCGCTGATCATCACCTTGCTTGGGGGGTTAAGTTTGTGCAGAAAATCAGCCCCGATCTTCAGCCCGCCTGTTCCACCAATGGCCTGAACAGTGGCAACGCGTCCAGATTTGACCGCATCCGAATCGGCGCCAAAAACCAAGCCTTTGACGGCGCTGTCATAAGCCGCGATGCCATCAATGGGCAAATAGCCGCGAGCAGCAGGCTTTTCCATGAGTGTTTTTTCAGCCTGAAGCACGCACGCCAACAAAGGTAATTTACCGTCTTCGTTGAAATAGACGCCAACCCCCAAATTGACTTTGTGGGGTGATTTGTCTGCAGCGAACTGTTCATTCAGACCCAAAATGGGATCGCGTGGGGCCATTTGGACAGCGGAAAACAGTGACATCGGAGGTCCTTGTGATTTAAGTGATGAGTTCGCCAAAAAACCGCGCAGTCTGCGGTAGGCTACGCGGTTTATCACGATTTTAACGGCTTGTATGAGCCTTACTTGGCAACCGCACCATGGCTTCGCATTCTGATTTGGCTGACCTGCCCACCACTGCTGAAAAAGAGGGCACATGGCATACATACCCCGGTTCCCCCTTCGAGCTGTTCCAACCCTACCCGCCTGCTGGGGACCAACCCCAAGCCATTGAAAAATTGGTTGAAGGTATTCAGGACGGTGAAATGTTCCAAACCTTGTTAGGTGTGACGGGGTCAGGAAAAACTTTCACCATGGCAAATGTGATCGCGCAAATGGGGCGTCCAGCAATCATTTATGCACCCAATAAGACATTGGCGGCTCAGCTCTACAGCGAATTCAGAGAGTTTTTCCCAAAAAATGCAGTGGAGTATTTCGTTAGTTATTACGACTACTACCAACCCGAGGCTTATGTGCCTCAAAGAGATTTGTTCATTGAAAAAGACAGCGCCATCAACGAGCACATTGAGCAGATGCGGCTGTCTTGCACCAAAAGCCTGCTCGAACGCAGAGACGTCATCATCGTTGCCACGGTGTCTGCCATCTACGGTATTGGAGAGCCTGAGAGTTACCACAGGATGGTGATGACTTTAAGAGCCGGGGATAAGCCCGGACAACGAGACATCATTGCGCAGTTAGTGCGTATGCAATATGAACGAAATGACATGGACTTTGCACGTGGAAGATTTCGCGTTCGAGGCGACATCATCGATATTTTCCCTGCCGAGCACAGTGAGTTGGCCATTCGCATCGAATTGTTTGATGACGAGATTGAAAGTCTTCAACTGCTGGATCCACTCACCGGTCGGGTGCGTCAAAAAATTCCCCGATTTACGGTTTACCCCTCTAGCCATTACGTCACACCGCGAGACAAAGTATTGGCTGCGGTTGAGACCATCAAATTGGAGCTTGACCAAAGGCTCAAAGAATTGGTGGGCATGGGTAAATTGGTGGAAGCTCAGAGGCTTGAGCAACGCACCCGTTTTGATTTGGAAATGCTCAGTGAGGTGGGGCATTGCAAGGGTATTGAAAACTACACCCGACATTTGTCAGGCGTTGCCCCAGGCGAGCCGCCCAGTACTTTGACGGATTATTTGTCCAAAGACGCCTTGATGTTCTTTGATGAGAGCCATGTGCTGATGGGGCAGTTTTCAGGCATGTACAACGGCGACAAAGCACGAAAAACCACCTTGGTGGAATATGGTTTTCGCTTACCCAGTGCGCTGGACAACCGGCCCTTAAAGCTGCAGGAGTTTGAGCACCGAATGCGGCAACTTGTTTTTGTATCGGCAACGCCTTCCGATTATGAAAAAACACATTCAGGCCAAATCGTTGAGCAGGTAGTTCGACCCACAGGACTGGTGGACCCTGAGGTTGAGGTGCGACCAGCCAGTAGCCAGGTAGATGATGTATTGCAGGAAATTCGTATTCGGGTTGTTAAGCAAGAGCGGGTATTGATTACCACCCTGACAAAGCGCATGGCCGAGCAGTTGACCGACTACCTCAGCGACAACGGCGTGAAGGTCCGCTATTTGCATAGCGATATTGACACTGTGGAGAGGGTGGAAATTTTGCGCGACCTCAGGCTTGGCGCCTTTGATGTTCTGGTGGGCATTAACTTGCTAAGAGAAGGCTTGGACTTGCCCGAGGTTTCCTTGGTGGCCATATTGGACGCCGACAAAGAAGGTTTTCTGCGTTCAGAGCGCAGCTTGATTCAGACCATTGGACGCGCAGCCCGAAACCTTGAGGGACGAGCTATTTTGTATGCCGACAAAATGACCGAGTCCATGAAAAAGGCCATAGGCGAGACTGAGCGTCGTCGTACCAAGCAAGTGGCTTTCAATTTGGCAAATGGCATCACCCCTCGCGGCGTCGTCAAAGGCATTCGAGATTTGATTGACGGTGTCTACAGCGAAAAGTCAGACAAAGCGTCCATGCGCCTCGAGTTGGAGCAAGCCAGGATCGAGGATTTGAGCGAAAGAGACGTGGCCAAAGAAATCAAACGCCTCGAAAAACAGATGTTGGAATTTGCCCGAAACCTCGAATTCGAAGCGGCCGCTGCTTCCAGAGATCAGTTAAATCGCCTAAGAGCGCTCACTTTTGGTGCTGCCCCTCGGGATAACCTTTAAGCGCCAAGTACCCGACTGTTTTATTTGGTCTTGTGCTATAGTTGACTAAACCAGTCGAGAAAGCCTACTTAGGAGTTTTATATGCGCTTAACCACCAAAGGACGTTTTGCAGTCACCGCCATGATTGACTTGGCCTTGCGCCAAAACAATGGGCCAGTCACCTTGGCTGCCATCAGCCAGCGTCAACAGATCTCTTTGTCTTACCTAGAGCAGCTGTTCGGAAAATTGCGTCGCCACCAGCTTGTCGAGTCAACTCGCGGGCCTGGCGGTGGTTACACCTTGGGCCGCAAAGCTACTGAAATTTCCGTCGCAGACATTATTTTGTCTGTAGATGAACCCATCGATGCCACCCATTGCGCAGGCAAAGAAAACTGCCTAGGCGAATCTGGCAAGTGCATGACCCATGAGCTGTGGTCATCGTTGAACCAGCGAATGATTGATTTTCTCAATTCTGTCAACTTGCAAAAATTGGTCGATGATCAACTCGCCAAGGGTCTGCAAGTGGAAGAGAAGCCCATGACAAGACGTGCTATTTCTGCCGCTCCAGTCGTCAAACCTATCCGTGTGAACGCTCCCAACTCTGTTTTTGCCTTGGGCAATGTGTTCGCTAAAGGTTGATTTCCCATGGATATGACGCCTCATTTTCCGATTTACCTTGACTATTCCGCCACCAACCCGTGTGACGAGCGGGTGGTTGAAGCCATGATTCCTTGGTTGCGTGAGCATTACGGCAACCCTGCATCGCGCAGTCATGCCTGGGGTTGGGAGGCTGAGGAAGCGGTTGAAAAAGCCCGCGCTGATGTGGCTGCGTTGATTGGTGCAGATCCTCGTGAAATTGTTTGGACATCGGGTGCGACCGAGTCAAACAACCTGGCCATCAAAGGGGCCGCCCATTTCTACAAGACCAAAGGCCGCCATTTAATCACTGTCAAAACCGAGCACAAAGCGGTTCTTGACACCATGCGCGAGCTTGAGCGACAAGGTTTTGAAGTCACTTACTTGGATGTGCAAGAAGATGGCTTGGTTGACCTCAATCTGTTCAAAGATGCGATACGCCCAGACACCATTTTGGCAAGTGTGATGCATGTCAACAATGAAATTGGCGTTATCCAAGACATCACTGCGATTGGCAATATGTGTCGTGAAAAAGGCATTATTTTTCATGTGGACGCAGCCCAATCAACTGGAAAAGTGGAAATTGATTTAGAAAAATTGCCTGTTGATTTGATGAGTCTTGCTTCTCACAAAACCTACGGCCCTAAAGGCATTGGTGCGCTGTATGTGCGTCGCAAACCCCGCGTTCGTCTAGAGGCGCAAATGCATGGTGGTGGACATGAAAGAGGCATGCGCAGTGGCACTTTACCCACACACCAATGTGTGGGCATGGGCGAAGCTTTTCGGATTGCCAAGCTTGAGATGGCGCAAGACATTGCCAAAGCGCGTCATTTGCAGCAACGATTGTTGAATGGCTTGAAAGACATTGAGCAGGTGTTTGTCAATGGCCATTTGACCCAACGCGTGCCGCATAACCTGAATATCAGCTTTAACTATGTTGAGGGTGAATCTCTCATCATGGGCATCAAAGGTTTGGCAGTGTCTTCTGGTTCAGCCTGTACTTCGGCGAGTCTTGAGCCTAGTTATGTATTAAGAGCTTTAGGCCGCAGTGATGAATTGGCACACAGCAGTTTGCGAATGACGGTCGGGCGCTACTCAACTGAAGAAGAAATTGATTACGCAATTACAACGATTCGCGCCAATGTGGGCAAATTGCGCGATTTAAGTCCTTTGTGGGAAATGTACAAGGATGGTGTGGATCTCAGCACCATCCAATGGGCAGCCCACTGATTATTTTTGACGGAGACAGACATGGCATACAGCGAAAAGGTCATTGACCATTATGAAAATCCACGCAACGTGGGTTCATTTGACAAGGGTGATGACTCGGTAGGAACTGGGATGGTGGGTGCGCCCGCCTGTGGCGACGTCATGAAGCTTCAAATCAAAGTCAACCCACTGACCGGCGTGATCGAAGATGCGCGTTTCAAAACCTATGGATGCGGCTCTGCTATTGCCTCATCTTCATTGGTCACAGAGTGGGTCAAAGGTAAAACATTGGACCAAGCCGCTGCTTTAAAGAACAGTGAAATTGCACAAGAGTTAGCCTTGCCACCCGTCAAAATTCATTGCTCCATTTTGGCTGAAGATGCCATCAAGGCAGCTGTTGAAGACTACAAAAAGAAAAACACGCACTGATATGTCAGTTTCCATGACCGAGGCCGCTGCGCGGCATGTAAATCGATACCTCACCAAGAGAGGTAAGGGCGTAGGCGTTCGTCTTGGTGTGAAGACCACGGGGTGTTCTGGATTGGCCTATAAGCTTGAATACGTCGATGATTTAAGCGGTGAGGATGTTGTTTTTGAAGCTCATGGTTTGAAGATTTTGATTGACCCCAAAAGCCTAGCGTACCTTGATGGCACAGAGCTGGATTTTGTTCGTGAAGGTTTAAACGAAGGCTTTAAATTTAACAACCCTAACGAACGTGACCGATGTGGTTGTGGTGAATCGTTCAGGGTTTGACAATGAACTCTGGCCAGGGGCTTCAGCAATCTTTGCTGTCTTCGAATGATTTTGATATTTTTAATTTACCCCTGACTTTTAATTTAAATCGTCAATTGCTTGATGAGCGCTGGAAAAATCTTCAGCGCATGGCACATCCAGATAATTTCTCTATGCAAGATACCGCATCCCAACGAATTGCAATGCAGTATTCGGTGCGTATCAATGAGGCCTACCAGCGACTCAAACTCCCTCTTAAACGAGCTGCTTACCTTTGTGAGCTAAATGGGGCATCAATCAAGGCTGAAGAAAATACACGTATGCCATCTGACTTTCTTATCCAGCAAATGCAATGGCGAGAGCAACTTGAAGAAGCTGATTCGTTTCTTGAAATTGGAAAACTTCAACAAGAAGTCTTGGCGGCAAAGGAGTTAGCCTTTGCAAGATGCGAGACATTTTTAGATGTTGAAAAAAACTGGATCAATGCCGCGAGTGAGGTTAGGACTTTGATGTTCATGGAGCGTTTTGAAGTCGATATTGACAAGCGGCGAGATCAATTAGAAAACGCGTAAGGGACGATCCAAGAAATGGCTTTGCTTCAAATCTCCGAACCAGGACAAGCACCGGACCCACATGCGCGGCGTATCGGTATTGGCATTGACCTTGGCACGACCCATTCGTTGGTGGCCAGTGTTCGAAGCGGTATGGCCGAGTGTTTACCAGACCAAGATGCGCGCGTCATATTGCCTTCTGCCGTCAGGTACCTGTCACAAGGTCGAAAAGAGATTGGGTACCAAGCGTTGTCGAGTCAGTCATCAGACCCTACCAACACCATTGTTTCCGTCAAAAGATTCATGGGTAGAGCGCTGAAGGACATTGCTAACGCTGAAGAATTGCCTTACCAGTTTTTGGATACCCCCGGCATGTTGAGCATCCAGACTGCGGATGGTGTCAAGTCCCCGGTAGAGGTCAGCGCAGAGATTTTGGCCACCCTGAGACAACGAGCGGAAGATACTTTCGCGGATGATATTCACGGCGCAGTGATTACGGTCCCAGCTTATTTTGATGATGCGCAGCGTCAGGCAACCAAAGATGCCGCAAAGCTTGCTGGACTCAATGTCTTGCGCTTGATCAATGAGCCCACTGCAGCTGCCTTGGCCTATGGCCTTGATAACGCCAGTGAGGGCATTTATGCGGTTTATGACCTTGGCGGCGGAACTTTTGATATTTCTATTCTTCGTTTGAGTAAGGGCGTGTTTGAAGTGCTCTCCACAGGCGGCGATTCTGCTTTGGGTGGCGATGACTACGATCGCGCCTTGGCAAAGTACGTTCTTGGTGTTAGCGGAAAAAGCGTAGCAACCGATAGTGATAAAAGCGCTGTACTCGTAGCTGCCAGGCGCTGCAAGGAAGCTTTGTCTTCAGACCTTAGTGTGGAATTCAGCGCCTTGCTGTTGGATGGGGACCTGCGTTTGAAAGTCAGCCGTGAAGTGTTTGAAGCTGAAACCCAGTCTCTTACACAGCGTACCTTGAACGCAGTGAAAAAAGCGCTGCGTGATGCCCATATCGAGATTTCAGATATCGAAGGTGTGGTGATGGTGGGTGGCTCAACCCGCATGCCCATGGTTCAAAAAGCGGTTGGGGAGTTGTTGCATTGCGAACCGCTGAACAATTTAAATCCAGACGAAGTGGTTGCTCTTGGCGCTGCACTTCAAGCCAATCAGCTGGTGGGAAACAACACGGATGGCAATATGCTCTTGCTTGATGTGATACCGCTTTCTCTGGGTATTGAAACCATGGGCGGACTTGTTGAGCGAATCGTACCAAGAAATCAAACCATTCCTACTGCCATGGCACAGGACTTCACCACTTACCAAGATGGACAAACCGCGTTAGCTCTGCATATTGTTCAAGGTGAACGTGACTTGGTCAAAGATTGCCGTAGTCTTGCACATTTTGAATTGCGTGGCATTCCACCCATGGCCGCAGGTACTGCACGAATCAGAGTCACTTTTACTGTGGATGCAGATGGTCTTCTATCTGTCGCAGCAAAAGAAATGAACAGTGGTGTTGAATCGCAAATTGAGGTCAAGCCAAGTTATGGCTTATCAGATGAACAAATTACCTCCATGCTGCAAGACAGCTTTCACACGGCCGAGATTGATAAACAGGCAAGGTCATTGGCAGAGTCTCGTCTTGAAGTGGATCGCATGTGCTTGGCCACAAATGCTGCCTTGAACAAAGATGCCCATTTGTTGACAACTGCAGAGCTTGAAAACATCAAACAGTTGATGACATTGGCCATAGAGGCCAAAAGTTTGGATGATGCAATCGCCATTGAAAATGCGACAGAAGCTCTGGCAAAAGGCACCGAGGCTTTTGCAGCATTGCGAATGAATGAAAGTATTCGTCAGGCTTTATCTGGCAAAACCATAGAATCGCTGTAATGACCATCATTCGAATACTCCCACACGCAGAATACTGCCCAGAAGGCCGAGAAATTCAAGCCATCAGTGGAACTTCTATTTGCGAAGCCTTGCTAGACAATGGCATTTCTATTGAACACGCATGTGACATGAGCTGTGCCTGTACCACCTGCCATGTGATCGTCAAGGAAGGTTTGGCAAGTCTTAATGCTGCAAGTGAGGAAGAGGACGATCTATTGGACCGCGCTTGGGGTTTAGAGCCTAACTCACGCTTGGCTTGCCAAGCTTTATTAGGCAATCAAAGCTTGGTCATTGAAATACCGCGCTACACCATCAATCACGCCAAAGAGAATCACTGATTGCTCATGCGTCAAATTGTTTTAGATACAGAGACAACGGGACTTTCTGCCGATGCCGGCGATAGGATCATCGAGATAGGTTGTGTAGAGTTACTTAACCGAAAATTGACGGGTCGAACCTTTCACTACTACTTGAACCCTGAACGTGAAAGCCACGAAGATGCGCTCAAAGTTCACGGCATCAGCAATGAATTTCTTTTGGACAAACCTAAATTTTTTGAGATTTCTCAAGAGTTTCTTGAGTTCATCCGCGATGCTGAATTAATCATTCATAACGCTTCTTTCGATGTGGGGTTTATTGACAAAGAGCTTTCGTCTTGTGGCGCTTTGCCTTTGAAAAACCATGTCGTAAAAATTCTGGATACCTTGGCCATGGCCAAGGAAATCTATCCTGGCAAGCGGAATTCTTTAGATGCACTGTGCGACCGATTGGGTGTCAATAATTCTGCCCGCACACTTCATGGCGCTTTGCTTGATGCTGAACTGCTGGCTGATGTTTATATTTTTTTGACGCGTGGACAAAATGCTTTGGTCATGGGAGATAACCAGTCGCAAGATGCTGCTGGAAACAACATCAAAATTGACTTATCAGTCTTTCCTCTTTCCATCGTCATGCCTGAAGTCGAGGAAATGCTGGCGCATGAGCAGCTTCTTGCTGATATTGACAAGGCCAGCAGTGGGAAAACCTTGTGGCGGACTATTGCAGTGTAAAATTAAGCATTGGGTCGTTAACTCAGCGGTAGAGTGCCACCTTCACACGGTGGAAGCCAGTGGTTCGATCCCACTACGACCCACCAGATCAAAAAAGCACTGATGAACTCAGTGCTTTTTTTTGTTCCAAGCGCTAGCAACTCGCTTGAAAAAACGTATAAGTTTTTAAGCCCTACAAGCAATAAATCCGCTGCCCAGCTACTCAGCCCAGCCCTCATGCGTAAAAGTGCGCTGTAGGGCTTTTTTGATGCCCGCACGCTTTGCCCGATTGGGTCCTACGTCCATAAAAAATTGGGCTACGAAAAATTTAGGTGAAGTACTTTTCAATTCAGGGTGGTGATTTTTACTCGGTACCCACCACCTACGTGCTATTCCCACGGACGTGGTCTGCGCTTGCTTTGCAGCTCGCCAATATTCATCTCGCCTTGCAGCGGAGCAGCGTAGAAACGATCAATCATTTCTGGACTAGTTCGCGCGTTCCTAGCTATCGTGAGCGTATCAACGGTTCTGCCAAACATCAATCGGAACATGATGCTGCTTTGGCGCAGACTGTAGAGGCTTCGGGGCTCGCCAACGTTGCTGACTTTTAAACCTGTTGCATCAAGCACGATGTCAAACTGCTTGGCAAGTGATTTGATAGCGTTGTCTCGCGACTTGGCTTGAGT
>CAMDKR010000053.1 GCA_945901225.1 Bordetella parapertussis
GTGGGCCGTGCGCTTTTGTCTGAAATCTTGCCCAAAGGCTTGCCATTCAGCCACTTGAACAAGGCCTTGAAGAAGAAAGAAATCTCCAAGCTCATCAACACCTCATTCCGCAAATGCGGCTTGAAAGAGACTGTGGTGTTTGCCGATAAGTTGCTGCAAAACGGTTTCCGTTTGGCGACCCGTGCAGGTATTTCTATCTGTATCGATGACATGTTGGTGCCGCAAGAAAAGCACGCCATCATCGAGAGCGCAGAAAAAGAAGTCAAAGACATCGAACAGCAATATGTGTCGGGTCTGGTGACATCTGGGGAGCGTTACAACAAGGTGGTCGACATTTGGGGCAAAGCGGGTGACGCGGTGTCCAAGGTGATGATGGATCAACTCCGCAAAGAGAAAACCATTGACCGCCATGGCAACGAAGTCGAGCAAGAGTCTTTCAACTCCATCTACATGATGGCTGACTCTGGCGCACGGGGTTCTGCGGCGCAAATTCGCCAGTTGGCGGGTATGCGTGGTTTGATGGCCAAGCCTGACGGCTCCATCATTGAAACCCCCATCACGGCGAACTTCCGTGAAGGCCTGAATGTGTTGCAGTACTTCATCTCCACCCACGGTGCGCGTAAAGGCTTGGCTGATACGGCGTTGAAGACCGCCAACTCAGGCTACCTCACACGCCGCTTGGTCGACGTGACGCAAGACTTGGTGGTCATTGAAGACGACTGTGGCACAGCCAACGGTCAAGTCATGCGCGCCATTGTTGAAGGTGGTGAAGTCATCGAATCATTGCGTGACCGCGTACTGGGTCGCTCTGTTGCCGAAGATGTGGTGCATCCTGAATCTCGTCAAACCTTGGTCCCAGCTGGCCATATGCTTGACGAAGACCTGATTGATGAAATCGAACTCTTGGGTGTGGACGAAATCAAAGTACGCACTGCGCTTAATTGCGAAACCCGTTTCGGTTTGTGCGCCAAGTGCTATGGCCGAGATTTGGGCCGTGGTGGTTTGATCAATGTGGGCGAAGCAGTGGGTGTGATTGCTGCGCAGTCGATTGGCGAGCCAGGCACGCAGCTGACCATGCGCACCTTCCACATCGGTGGTGCGGCTTCACGTGCAGCGGTTGCCTCAAGCGTCGACGCCAAGTCCAATGGTGTGATTGGTTTCAATGCCACCATGCGCTACGTGACCAACAGCAAAAAAGAGTTGGTCGTTATTTCACGTTCAGGCGAAATCGTCATTCATGATGAGCAAGGTCGCGAGCGCGAACGCCACAAAGTGCCTTACGGTGCGATTTTGGCCATCAAGCCAGACCAAGCGATCAAAGCTGGCACCATCTTGGCCAACTGGGATCCGCTCACACGTCCCGTGATTACCGAGTTCGCTGGCAAAACCCAATTCGAGAACGTCGAAGAAGGTTTGACAGTCGCCAAGCAATTGGACGAAGTCACTGGTTTGTCCACCTTGGTGGTTATCGATCCCAAGCGCCGTGGTTCTACCAAAGTGGTTCGCCCTCAGGTGAAGTTGATGGATGCCTCTGGCAAAGAAGTCAAAATTCCGGGCACCGATCACTCGGTGACCATTGGCTTCCAAATCGGTGCATTGATCCAAGTGCGCGACGGCCAAGACGTGGGACCAGGCGAAGTATTGGCGCGTATCCCTGTTGAAGGTCAAAAGACCCGCGACATCACTGGCGGTTTGCCGCGTGTGGCCGAGCTGTTCGAGGCACGTTCACCCAAGGACAAAGGTATCTTGGCTGAGATGACCGGCACGGTGTCGTTTGGTAAAGAAACCAAAGGCAAGATCCGCTTACAAATCACGGATCCCGAGGGCACTGTGTGGGAAGAACTCATTCCCAAAGAGAAAAACATCGTGGTGCACGAAGGCCAAGTGGTCAACAAGGGCGAGAGCATTGTGGACGGCCCTGCTGATCCCCAAGACATCTTGCGTCTGCTGGGCATTGAAGAGTTGGCCCGCTACATCGTTGACGAAGTGCAAGACGTTTACCGTTTACAAGGCGTGAAGATCAATGACAAGCACATTGAAGTGATCGTGCGACAAATGCTGCGCCGTGTGGTGGTTGATAACGTGGGTGACACCAACTACATCAGCGGTGAGCAAGTTGAGCGTTCCGAAATGCTCAACACCAACGAAGCGCTGCAAAAAGAGGGCAAGATCCCAGCCACCTACACCAATTTGTTGCTGGGTATCACCAAGGCTTCTTTGTCTACTGATTCGTTTATCTCTGCCGCTTCTTTCCAAGAAACCACTCGCGTGCTCACCGAAGCTGCCATCATGGGCAAGCGCGACGAGCTGCGTGGTTTGAAAGAAAACGTCATTGTGGGTCGTTTGATTCCAGCAGGCTCAGGCATGGCTTACCACCGTGCCCGCAAAGAAAAAGACCTGATGGATGAAGCCGAACGCCGTCAAATTGCCGAAACCGAAGCGGAAGAACTCGCTTTGGCGCAGCAAGAAGGCAGCAGCGAAGAGAGTCCAGCGGAATAAGCAAAGGCCTGCGGGCCTTTGTTCGCCATGCTGAAGTCAGGCTGGTTTTGGTTGTTCATAGCCCTAGGGATCTTTTGGTCCTTGGGTGCTTACAACCGTTTGGTTCGCTTACGTGCTGCCATTGGCCAACAATTTATTTCATTAGAGTCCGTGCTGTTGCAGTACCAAGAAGTGGTGCAACAAGCGGTATCTGCTGCCTCCACTTCGCCTCAGTTATGGGGCAGTGCGTATTTGCCAGAGTTGGAAGTCGATCCGTGGACGCGCTTACAAGTCTCTGCTGGTTTGCTAACAGTGGCAATGTCAAGGATGCAAACGCATCCGCTAGAGCCCGACAGCACACAAGCTTTGCAAGACGCTGGTGCTGAATTACAACTTGCTTGGGCTGGCTTGATTCACCCCGATGCGTTTTATGTCAATGTGCCAGAGGCCTTGCAACAGCGTTGGTTGGCTCTGGACATGTTGATGCAACCCGAGGTGCAGCGCTTCAACGCCAGCATCACAGATTACAACCACGCCATTGCTCAGTACCCTGCTGCTTTATTGGCCAAACTCTTTCAATTTCATCCTGCTCGCCCATTGGCATGAAGCAAGCAAACAGAGATGACCTGGCCCAACTGGCCCCACCTTTGTGGCGTCAACTGCAAGCTTGTGCTGGGGCTTTGCAAATGGTTGTGGAGGGAAGAAACCACAGCCAAGCTTTAAGTGCAGTCGCTCCTGCTTTGCGCCCAGCAGCGCAGGCATTGTTATTTGCGGTGTTGCGACATTGGGAAACCACGCAAGAGGTGCGCAACTTATTGGTCAAGCGTGCCCCCTCGGCACAGGTCAATGCCTTGTTGTGCACCGGTTTGGGTTTGCTGCTGCTAGGCAATGAGGCGATGTACCCGGTGCACACCTTGGTCAGTCAGTTGGTCGAAGCGGCCAAACACCAGCCCCAGACACGGGCACAAGCCTCCTTCATCAATGCCTGTGTGAGGAGGTTTTTGCGTGAAGAAAAAGCGCTGATGGATCAAGCCTTGCAAGGTTTGCCCGCCCAATGGAATTTCCCTTTGTGGTGGATCAAGCGAGTTCAGCGCGATTACCCCAGCGACTGGCAAATAATTTTGCAAGCCAGTCAACAAGCAGCGCCTATGGGCCTGCGCGTGAATCAACGAAAAATCAGCAGAGAAAGTTTGCAGCAGCTATGGGCCGAGAAAGGCATCCTTGCCGATGCGGTAGGTGAAGACGGCTTGGTATTGCATCAAGCCCAACCGGTTCAAGCCATTGAAGGGTTTTCGCAGGGTTTGTGCTCGGTACAAGACGCTGCAGCTCAACTGGCTGTCCCCTTGCTGCTCAAGGGCTTGCTAGCCTCGAATGGCGGTCGTTTAAATGTGCTCGATGCATGCGCTGCGCCAGGCGGCAAAACCGCGCATTTGCTTGAATACGGCGATGTAGACGTCTGGGCCTTGGACATCGACGCACAGCGCTGCGAGCGCGTACAAGAGAATTTGCAGCGCTTGGGTTTGCAAGCCAAGGTGGTTTGTGCTGATGTGGCTGACACGAGCGCTTGGTGGACGGGACAATTGTTTGACGCGATATTGCTAGACGCGCCGTGCACAGCATCTGGCATCGTCAGGCGCCATCCGGACATCCCGTTGTTGCGTCGTGAAAGTGATATCGCCGCCTTGGTCAAAGAGCAAAGGCGTTTGCTAGATGCCTTGTGGCCTTTGCTGGCACCTGGCGGGCGCATGGTCTATTGCACCTGCTCGGTGTTTCGTGATGAGGGGCAATACCAAATCGATTCGTTTCTTGCGCGCAACACTCAAGCGGTATTGCGTCCATACCCTGGCCATTTAATGCCGGGTATGGCGGCAAACCCAGCAGGCCTCCTAGACAATGCAGCAAGTGGTCATGATGGATTTTTTTATGCCGTGCTGGAGCAGCGCAATGCCGATGTCTGATGCTTGGAAGCTGTGTAAGCGACGCGCACAGGCGCTGCTGCGTGTCATGCTGCTGATACTTTCATGTGGCATCGGAGCGGTCAATGCTGAGAATCCGGTGCAGCTTGAAGATCTGGTTTTGCAGCGCAGCGAAGAGGGCATTTTTTTAAGTACCCGTCTTGGTTTTGAATTACCCCAAAGTTTGGAAGATGCTTTGTCGCGTGGCTTGCCGCTTGGTTTTGTCATGCAAGCTGATGTGATGCGCGAGCGCTGGTACTGGTCTGACAAAATGGTCAGCCGCACAGAGCGTTTTGTGCGATTGAGCTTTCAGCCCTTGTCCAAGCGATGGCGCGTTTATGTGTCTGCACAACCGATTCAGGCCACGGGATTGGGTGTGAGTTTGGGCCAAAGCTTTGAGAGCTTGGCTGAGGCCTTACAAAGCATTCAGCGTATTTCACGTTGGCGCATAGCGGATGCGTCAGTGATTGATATAGCAAATAAGCATCGCTTGGAATTTCGATTCAAGCTAGACCTCAGCCAATTGCCCCAGCCTTTGCAATTTGGCGTATTGGGCGGCGGTTCAGGCTTGGAATACACCCAAAGTTTGAAATTGCAGGAAGACAGTTTTAAATGAAATCGGTGGCTCCTGCGGCTGGCTTGCGGCATCGTGGGTGGTGGTTGGTGGTGGGGTTGACGATTTTGGTGTCCATGGCGCTGGTGCTTTTGTTCTTGCTGACCCAAGCCACGCAACGCTGGGAAGCTTACGAGCAGAACTTTGGCCTCTTGTTTGGCTTGAACATGGTGTTCGCTGCCTTGTTGTTGGCAGTGATTGCTTGGTTTGGTGTACGTTTGTTTTATCGCTTGCAGCAAGGCAAGTTTGGCAGTCGATTGCTTGTTAAGTTAGCCAGTATTTTTGCCTTGGTCGGCATCTTGCCCGGCCTGCTGATTTATGCGGTGTCCTACCAATTTGTGACAAGGTCCATCGAGGTGTGGTTTGACACCAGGGTTGAAGTGGCGCTGGACGCAGGATTGAATTTAAGCCGCTCTACCTTGGAGAGCTTGTCCAATGAACTGGCCGCCAGCGTTCGCAGTGCCAGCCAAGAAGTGGCAGGCGCTTCCGACCAGTCTTTGCCCTTGGTGCTTGAAAAGATTCGCACGCAACTCGATGCCAACGAAGTCACTCTTTGGCAAGGCAATGGCGTGACTTTGGCCAGTGTCACCCAAGAGCGCTACCAGTTACAACCCGAGCGACCCACGCCTGCAGAGTGGCGTCAAGTGCGCAGCCAAGGCATCAGCTGGCGCAGCGAGGGTTTGGACGACAACTTGCTTGCCGCCCCAGTACAACCCAGAATTACGGTGCTGGTGCAAATTACAGGCACAGGTTTTCAGTTGGAGGGACAAGCACGGGTGTTGCAAGTGGTGAAGAAATTGCCACCTGTGCTGGTGGCCAATGCCTTGGCAGTGCTCGACGCTAACCGGCAGTACCAAGAGCGGGCATTGGCCCGCGATGGTTTGAAGCGCATGTACATCGGCACTTTGACCCTGAGTTTGTTTTTGGCGGTATTTGGTGCGGTATTGTTGGCGGTCTTGCTGGGCAATCAACTTGCACGCCCCTTGTTACTGCTGGCCGAGGGCGTACGCGATGTCGCGGCTGGCGATTTAAGTCCGCGCGCTGTTTTGCAAGGCAAAGATGAGTTAGATGGCCTTACCCGCGCTTTTGCGCAGATGACCGAGCAACTGGCACAAGCACGCCGAACCGTAGAGTCGAGCATGGCGCAAGTCAATTTGGCTCGCAGCCATTTGCAAACCATGCTCGACAACCTGACCGCAGGCGTGGTGTTGCTAGACACACAAGGGCATATTTTGTCGATCAACCCAGGGGCCACGCGCATCTTGCAATTGCCTTTGGCGGTGCATCTGGGCAAAGCGCTGACCGACATCGAAGGTCTGCAAGTTTTTGGTCGGCAAGTCATGGAGCATTTCCATGAGTTTGCGTCTGAGCAACAACGCTCGTTGGACCATTGGCAGCAGTCGTTTGAAATCGACACCAAGACCCAGCAAACTTTTGTGGAGTTTGGCCCGGAGCGACAACTGCACACCACCTTGGTGGCGCGAGGCGCGGTGCTGCCCCAAGGCGAGTGGCTTTTGGTGTTTGATGACATCACGGAAATCGTGTCTGCCCAACGCACCCAAGCATGGTCCGAGGTGGCGCGCAGGCTGGCCCACGAGATTAAAAACCCGCTGACACCTATTCAACTTTCTGCAGAACGTCTGGGAATGAAATTGGCCGATAAGTTGGTGGGCACAGATCAGGCCTTGCTGCATAAATCGGTGAAAACCATCGTGGATCAGGTGGATGCTTTGCAACGCTTGGTCAACGAGTTTCGCGATTTCGGCCGACTGCCACAAGCGCGTTTGCAAGCCTTGGATTTGAACCAGCTGTTGCAAGAGATGATGCCTCTGTATGACAACGACAATGCTTTGGTACCGGTGAGTTGGCATTTGAGTGCGGATATACCGATGGTGTCTGGGGACGCAGCACAGTTGCGGCAGGTGGTCCATAACTTGATTCAAAATGCACAAGATGCCAGCGCACAAAGTACTCAGCCCATGGTTCACGTCTGGACTGAGCAAGCCGCGGCCAGTCAACGGGTGCGATTGCGCATTGTGGACAATGGCAGCGGTTTCAGCGAGTCCGTCTTGCAGCGCGCCTTTGAGCCTTATGTCACCACCAAAGCCGGTGGCACTGGTTTGGGCTTGGCGGTTGTGAAGAAAATTGCCGATGAACACCATGCCCGAATTGAAATCAAAAACCGACTTGAGGGCGACGAAACAGTCGGGGCTCAAGTATCGTTATCATTTCGCAACGCTAACCCTGCAAGCTAACCTGACCTGATAAGCAATATGGCAACAATTTTGGTGGTTGACGACGAACTCGGCATACGCGATTTGTTGTTTGAAATTTTGAACGACGAAGGTCATCAAGTGGAGTTGGCAGAGAACGCAGCACAAGCGCGTATCGCCCGTGCGGCAGCCCGTCCGGATTTGGTCTTGCTCGATATTTGGATGCCAGACACTGATGGCGTGACATTGCTCAAAGAGTGGGCGTCTACCGGCTTGCTGAACATGCCGGTCATCATGATGAGTGGTCATGCCACCATTGAGACCGCGGTGCAAGCCACCCGCATTGGCGCGCTGGCGTTTTTAGAAAAACCCATCACCATGCAAAAACTGCTCAAGGCGGTGGACCAAGGCTTGGCGAGAAAACCGGCTGTGCCCGAGCGGCCTATTCTTGGGGTCGTACCAAGCCAAGCGCTATCGCAGCCGTCGCTGTCTCCCACCATGGTGCAGGCACAACCGGCAAGCGCACGGCTGCCGGCCTCGGTCCAAAGTTTTGATTTATCGCAACCCTTGCGCGAAGCTCGGGACGCATTTGAAAAAGCCTACTTCGAGTTCCATCTTTCGCAAGAGGGAGGCTCTATGACGCGTGTCGCTGAAAAAACTGGCCTAGAGCGAACCCATTTGTACCGCAAGCTCAAGCAGTTAGGGGTCGACTTATCCCGCAGCAAGCGCGGCGGCGCCTAAGGCGGCGACGCTGGCTTGTCTTTGGATAAGCGCTCTATCAGTGGGTATAAGCCTGATCGGCGCATGAGCAAGGTAAAGAGGAAAGCACCCAGCAAGGCTCCTGCCAAGTCGCCCACGATCATGATGGGCAATTGACTGACAGACAACAGCTGCTCGGGTTGTTGGTAAGCCCATATAAAGTGGTGGACTACTGCATTGAGCAAGGCGTAAAGCAAACACATTTGGACCAAATCTCTTGGCTGTGCAAGACGCAGTGAGCGCTCCTTGAGAAGCATAAACAGGCCTAGCGCCAAGACTGGACTGATGGCAGACGCTCCTGAATTGAGCACTGCTTGCAGCAGGTTTTCTTCAAAACTGACACCCAGCATGATGCTGCCAAAGAAAATGGCAGAAAAGCCCCAGACCGGTCCCAAAATCAACACATAGGCAACACGCAGAAAAGCGGGCAAGTAAACCCAGTTGATGTGATTGGACAAAGATATATGGTCAAACAACCAAGCATTGGCCAAATGCGTCAGTGCAAAAAGCGGCGCACACAGGGCCAGCCAAATGATTTTTTCTTGGTAAAAGCCGAGTCGCATGGTTAAAAAAAGGTAAGGCCTAACTTTGCACTTTACATATTGCGTCGGTACTGACCACCCACCTCAAACAAGGCCTTGGTGACTTGGCCCAGCGAGCAGCACCGCACCGCTTCCATCAAGACCTCAAACACATTGGCGTTGTCCAGCACCGCTTGCTGCAAACGTACCAACTGGTTTTGCGCCTCTTGGGCATGGCGGCTGTGAAAATCATTCAGGCGCTTCAACTGGCTTTGCTTTTCCTCGTCGGTGGAGCGAGCCAGTTCTATGCTTTGTGGCACCTCGTTGGCATGCGGCGACTTGAAGGTGTTCACGCCAATGATGGGTAACTCGCCGGTGTGCTTGAGCATTTCGTAGTGCATGGACTCGTCTTGGATTTTGCCGCGTTGGTAGCCGGTTTCCATGGCGCCCAAGACGCCACCGCGCTCGGCAATCGCCACAAATTCTGACAGCACCGCTTCTTCCACCAGTTGGGTTAACTCTTCGATGATGAAAGCGCCTTGGCTGGGGTTTTCGTTTTTCGCCAAACCCCATTCGCGGTTGATGATGAGCTGAATCGCCATGGCTCGGCGCACCGAGTCTTCGGTGGGTGTGGTGATGGCTTCGTCAAACGCGTTGGTGTGCAGGCTGTTGCAGTTGTCGTAAATGGCAATGAGGGCTTGCAGCGTGGTGCGGATGTCGTTGAACTGAATTTCTTGGGCGTGTAGCGAACGTCCCGAAGTTTGGATGTGGTACTTCAGTTTTTGCGAGCGCTCGTTGGCACCGTATTTTTCTTTCATCGCCACGGCCCAGATGCGCCGTGCGACGCGGCCCATGACGGTGTACTCGGGGTCCATGCCGTTGCTGAAGAAGAACGACAGATTGGGCGCGAAGTCGTCGATGTGCATGCCGCGAGCCAAATAGGCTTCGACAAAGGTGAAGCCGTTGGACAGCGTGAAGGCCAATTGGCTGATGGGGTTGGCACCGGCTTCAGCGATGTGATAACCGCTGATGGACACGCTGTAGAAATTGCGCACCTGGTGCTCAACAAAGTACTGGGCGATGTCGCCCATCACCTTCAATGAAAATTCAGTAGAGAACAAACAGGTGTTTTGCCCTTGGTCTTCTTTCAAGATATCGGCTTGCACCGTGCCGCGCACGTTTTGCATCACCCATGCGCGGATGTCGGCAGCTTCTTGGGCGCTGGGTTCGCGGCCCTTGTCGGCGCGGAATTTGTCCAGGTTTTGGTCGATGGCGGTGTTCATGAACATCGCCAAGATGGTGGGCGCGGGGCCGTTGATGGTCATGGACACGCTGGTGGACGGTGAACACAAATCAAAGCCGTCGTAGAGGGCCTTCATGTCGTCCAAGGTGGCGATGCTGACACCGGAGTTGCCGACCTTGCCGTAAATGTCGGGGCGCAGGTCGGGGTCGTTACCGTACAGCGTCACTGAATCGAACGCGGTGCTCAAGCGCTTGGCGGGCATGCCTTCACTCAAGAGTTTGAAGCGGCGGTTGGTGCGAAACGCATCGCCTTCGCCAGCGAACATGCGGGTCGGGTCTTCGTTGTCGCGCTTGAAGGCAAAGGTGCCGGCGGTGTAGGGGTAGCGGCCGGGCACGTTGTCGAGCATCAGCCATTGCAGCACGTCGCCATGGTCGTGGTACTGGGGCAGCGCCACTTTGCGCACCGGGGTGCCACTCAAAGACTGGGTCACCAGCGCGGTGCGGATTTCTTTGTCGCGCACCTTCACCACCAACTCGTCACCGGCGTAGTCATGTTGCAGTTGGGGCCAGTCGGCGAGCAGGGCGCGGGCATCGGGCAATAAACGGGCAAGGCGTTCATCGGCCAAGCCTTGGGCGGCCTCGGAGGCGCGGGGCTTGCCGGGTTTGCCTTCTGCCAACATGGCTGAAGCAGCTTGCAGTTG
>CAMDKR010000054.1 GCA_945901225.1 Bordetella parapertussis
AGCCTTTACAGACGCATCGTTGCTGACAACCGGCATGAGCACACCGAGATTGTGTCTTTCACAGACATCAGCAGCAGGCAATTCGGCGCGTGGTCCATGGCCTTGGTGAGCCTGAGCGTGGACGACCCCATGGTGACCATGAAGCACCCCGAGTTTGACCCCTACTCCGCCGACAGCCGCGCCA
Source organism: Bordetella parapertussis (assembly GCA_945901225.1). GTDB lineage: Bacteria > Pseudomonadota > Gammaproteobacteria > Burkholderiales > Burkholderiaceae_C > Limnohabitans. The sequence continues at coordinate 185 of CAMDKR010000054.1, forward strand.
TCATAGGTTTGATCGCCGAATTGCTCTCATCGAGTTCGGCGATTCAAAACCCAGGCTAAAGCCTATTTATTTGTTGCGGAAATTGTCGTGACAGTTTTTGCAAGTACCGCCTGTTGCAGAGACCGCAGCCTTCAAGTCGTCTAACTTGCCGGTTTTGGCAGCAGCGCCTAACTTGACCACCTCGGCTTGCATTTTGTCTGCCGCGTCTTTGAACTTGGCGTTGTCCGACCACACCTCGGGCTTGGCTTTGGTGTTGCCGCCTTGGTCGGTGCCTTCACCAAACGCTGTCCAAGGCAATTTGGACATGAATTCCACCACCGCAGCGTTGTCGGCTGCAGCTTTGGCGTCATAAGGAATCTTGCCTTGGGCCATACCAGCCAAACGGCTGAAGTGGGTGCCCATCACCGACAAAGCACTTTGGCGGTATTTGATGGCGTCTTCGGGTTTGGCAAACTGCGCTTGTGCAGGTGACAAGCTGAAACTGCCGATGAGTAAGATCGAAGCAAGAGAAAGAAATTTCATGAAAGGCCCCTTGAAAATGTCTACGAAGTTTAGCGTGAAGGTATGGGACTTACCCACACGGGTTTTCCATTGGAGTTTGCTGTTGTCTATTTGCGGGTCGTTTTACGCCGTGTGGGTTGCCGAAGACATGGTTTTGCACAGCCGCTTTGGCTATGCGGTGCTGGCGCTGTGCCTGTTTCGCTTGGTGTGGGGCGTGGTCGGCGGCCATTGGTCGCGCTTTGCGTCCTTTGTGCCTTCATGGCGTCAAACCCGCGCTTATTTGTCGTCCTCGCAACCCATGGAAGCACAACCTGGCCACAACCCTTTGGGTGCGTGGTCGGTGTATGCGTTTTTGCTGTTGTTACTTTTGCAAGTGGGCAGCGGCATGGGCAGCGATGACGATGTGGTTTTCAGCGGCCCGCTCACACCGTTGTTGCCCTCGGAATGGGTGTCTTGGTTCACTTTTTACCACGCAGATGTGGGCAAAACGGTGTTGATGCTGTTGATCCTGATTCACATTGCAGCGGTGCTTTATTACACCTTGGTGAAACGTCAAGCCTTGATTCAAACCATGTGGCATGGTGGGCGGCAACTGCCTGTGGATGTTGTGGGGTCTGTGGATACATGGCCTAGGCGTTTAGGGGCTTTGCTGATCGTCAGCGTTATCGCGCTGGGTATCGCTGCTTTGCTGCAGCTTTTGCCTGCTTAACTCCTGCGTCATTGCAAAGTGCCGTCATTGCGAGGAGCGAAGCGACGAAGCAACCTTCCGTCATTGCGAGCGTAGCGAAGCAATCTCCCGTCATTGCGAAGTGACGTCATTACGAGCGTAGCGAAGCAATCCTTGCCTCGTGAGGTGCGGATCGCAGGTCGGCCGTAGCCGACGTCGTGACAGCATGGAGGCGAGGCCGAGCCTGCGGTACGTGCCGAGGGATTGCTTCGCTACGCTCGCAATGACGAGAGCTTGCTTCGATCCTGACGAGAGCTTGCTTCGATCCTGACGGGAGTTTGCTTCGGCCTACGGCCTCGCAATGGCCATCAGCCGCAAGTCATCAGGCTTTATCCAAGTGCGCTTGCAAGCCCCTGCGCGGTGCGGGTCCTGCATCTGGTGCATAGCCCAAGCGGGTCCACATTTGCACCGTGTCTGCGCCGTCCTTACCGCCCAAGAGTTGGTGAATGGCTTTGAAATTCTGCGCTTGCTCGGGGTACTCCTGCAGGGCCTGCGACAAAGGGTGCATACGCAAGCCCAAGGCGGTGGCAGCAAGCTGCAAACGCACATAAGCGCGGCCACACAACATTTGGGTTGTGCGGCTGTTGTCCGAGGTGCTGAGCCACACACAGGCTGGTGTCATCGCCATTTTTTCGTTGAAATCGCTGATTTGCCCTTTGATGGCCGAGCTGTCAGGCTCTGAAGGCTTGCTGCGATCAAACAAGCCGAGTGCCACCAAACTACGAACCATCGGTGTGTTGATCGAAATCCCGTCTCGGTGCTGAGCAATTTCTTGCGGACCAACCCGCAACACCTTGTACGACTCCAGCAATGTACGTGGGGTTTGCATCTCGATACGCCAAGCGTCCATGGCAATTTGTTGGTGTTGCGCCATGCTGGCTTCGTCTGCAGTCACCAACCCAAACTTGACAGGAAAACCATTGACGCTGTCGGTCAAGGCTTGGCGAGCATCTGCGTTGGGTATGCGGTTGTCATAAGTACCGCGGTGGGTATGACGATGAAAGATCTGCACAAACAAGGGGTCTGCTTTAACGGCATCGTCCTTGACAAGGCGAATGCTGACGGTGGGTCGGCCATCGGGTGCCTTGGCGTCGAATTCGCCCTCAGGGAAAAGGGTGGTCTCTGCACGGTAGCCTCTTTGTTTGGCAGCCATGTCGAGCAACTCCAGAAATGTCCCTTGGCTGATGACAAGCTGGCGCGACCATGGATCGGTTTCGGGCAACAAGCGCTGCAGGTCCATGCGCAACACGATGGTGTCTGGCGTGTCCAAATTCACCAACCAAGACTGCAAATTGTGGGCGTGGGGGGCTAACAAAGCGTGGGACAGCGCCCAGCGACGAATATCCAAATCATTGGCGGGCGGCTGCCAGGCGGCAATAGCCTCGGGCGGCAAAGCACTGCTGCAGCCAGGCAGGGTGCTGAGTGTGGCGGCGGCAATGACGCCACCACCAGCGATTCGTAAAAATTGACGTTTATTCATACTTTTCTCCTGTGGTTGTGTTGTAGGCGTATGAATTGTGTTTAGATCAGGAGCAAAGCACAATTGCATAAATTCAATTCACAGGTATTCATTTATGAATGAAAAGAACTTCAACTGGTCTTTGATCCCCTCTTTTTTGGCGGCCTTAGAGCATGGCAGCTTAATGGGGGCAGCGCGAGCGACAAAACTCAGCCAACCGACCTTGGGGCGACACATCGCCGAGTTGGAGCAGCAGTTGAATGTGCTGCTTTTTGAGCGCACAGGTCGCGGTTTACAAGCCACGCCCAACGCCTTGGCCTTAGCGGAAGCCGCTCAAACCATGCAAAGCGGCGCAGCCAGTTTTTCTCGCTTGGCCAGTGGCAGCACCTCTAGTTTGCAAGGCCTGGTTCGCATCACCGCCAGCCAACCGGTGGCGTGCTTTTTATTACCGCCCATCTTGGCAAACATGCGAATTGCTTTGCCCGAAGTGACGGTGGCGCTGGTGGTCAGCAACGATGTCAGCAACTTGCTGCGACGTGAAGCCGATATTGCGCTGCGCATGGTACGCCCCAAGCAAAGCAGCCTGATTGCCAAGCGCATCGGCAACATCACGATTCAGGCCTGCGCACAAAACGACTATCTTCATCGCAAAGGCATTCCGCAGCAAGCAGACGATTTGCGTGACCACGAATTGATCGCTGGCGACCGCACCAACGATATTGACATGGGCTTTGAAGCCCTGGGGTTTGATGTCAAACATCTGCACTTTGCTTTGCGCAGTGACGACTTGATCGCCCAATGGACGGCGGTCAAGGCCGGTTTGGGTGTAGGTTTTATGGCCGACTATTTGCTAAGAGTAGAGCCATCGGTTCAAGCCTTATTGCCCGCCTTGGAGCTGCCCCAATTTCCCGTTTGGCTGACTTCCCACCAAGAGCTGCAAACCAGCGCCCGCATTCGAGCCGTCTACGATTTTTTGGCTTCAGAGGTGGCCCAATCTCTGTCATGCCGGTCAGGGCTTTCTAGCTGAACAAATTCAAACCACCCGGTTCTGCGGCGTGTTGGCGACAAAGGCTTCGATGTTGTCGATCAACTGGTCTGCCAAAAACTGCATCGCTTGCTGGGAGGCCCATGCCACGTGCGGCGTCAAAATAAAGTTAGGTGAGCGAATTTCCAATAAGGGGTTGCCGTTTTTGGGTGGCTCTTGACTCAAGACATCAAAGCCCGCACCCGCAATCACGCCAGTTTGTAAAGCTGTTTTCAAGGCCTCTTCGTCCACCAAACCACCACGCGAGGTGTTGATCAGCAAAGCACTGCGTTTCATTTGTTGCAACTGCGCCATGCCAACGAAATGGCGCGAGGCAGGCGTCAAGGGACAGTGCAAGGAAATGATGTCTGATTCGGCAAACACCTGCTCAGGCGGCACAAAGTCGACCCCATCAGCTTTGGGTGGCGCATGATCGGCAAACAAGACCTTCATGCCCAAGGCGCGGGCGATCTGCGCTGTGGCTTGGCCCAGCACACCTTCTCCAAAAATGCCTAAAGTGCTGCCGTGCAAGTCGCGTATGGGGTAATCGAAAAAGCAAAATTGCTCCTCTTTCTGCCAACGACCGTTCAGAACATCTTCACGGTAAGCCATGAGGTTGCGACGCAAAGCAAAAATCAATGCGAAAGCGTGTTCAGGCACGGTATGTACTGCGTAGTTACGGATATTGACCAAGGCCACGCCGCGTTCGCGGCACGCATCGACATCGATCACGTCATAGCCGGTGGCGGCCATGGCGATCAGCTTGAGCTTGGGCAGTTGAGCAAGAGTGTCGCGGCGAATCGGCACCTTGTTGGTGATGGCCACGGTAGCGTCTTGCAAACGCTGCACTACTTGGTCAGGGTGGGTTTGCACATGCTCAGTCCAAGCATGCGCAAACGAGGGCGCGCGCAGTTCAGCCTTTAACGACTGCCTGTCCAGAAAAACTATGTTTTGCATGCTCATCCTTGTTGAAGACTGGCGCACCCAAACCTGAGGGTGCGGCGTGCTTGCGCCAATAGTTGCCCGCTGCTGCAGAACCACTGCCAGGTTGCAGCGCAACGCCGCAGTCGAGCATGGCCATTTCAGCACCATTGATGGCAGCCATCAAATGCACCTCGTTCATATCGCCGAGGTGTCCGATGCGAAACAGCTTACCAGCGACTTTTGACAAACCGCCTCCTAAAGACAAGTTATAGCGACGGTAGGCGCGGGCAATCACGTCGCCGCCTGCAACGCCTTGAGGCAACATCACGGCGGTGACGGTGTCCGAATGCCACTTGGCTTCAGCAGCACACAATTTAAGTTGCCAACCTTGGGTCACTGCAGCGCGAACCCCTTCTGCCAGGTAATGGTGGCGGGCAAACACATTGTCCAAGCCTTCCTCGTTCATCATTTTCATGGACTCGACCAGTCCATACATCAATGGCAAAGGCGGGGTGTAGGGAAAGTAGCCGGTGACATTGCTTTGCAACATATCTTGCAAATCAAAGTAGGCACGCTTGAGACGCGCAGTTTTGTGCAACGCCAATGCTTTGTCGCTGACGCACAAAATACCCAAACCTGCTGGCAGCATCAAGCCCTTTTGTGAGCCACTGACCGCCATGTCAACCGCCCAATCATCAAAGCGGAAATCGATACAACCCAAGGATGAGACGCAATCGACAAACAATAGCGCCGGGTGCGATGCATCATCCAAAGCTTCACGCACACCAGCAATATCAGAGGTGACACCAGTAGCGGTTTCGTTGTGGCAAGCCAAGACCGCTTTGAAACTGTGCTGAGTATCGTTTTTCAAAATATCTGCAAACTGTTGCAGAGGAACGCCTGTACCCCATTCACATTCGACGACATGCACATCCAGCCCCAAGCGCTGACACATATCAATCCACAAGTGGCTGAACTGACCAAAGCGTGCGGCAAGTACTTTGTCGCCGGGCGACAAAGTGTTGGTCAATGCCGCTTCCCAGCATCCAGTGCCTGAGGAAGGAAAGATGAAGGGCGTGCCATTTTTGGACCGAAAAATTTCCTTCAAACCCGCCATGATGGTGTGCGTAAGTTGTGGAAAATTTGGGGAACGATGGTCTTCCATGGACACCATCATGGCGCGTTGAATGCGCTCTGGCACGTTGGTAGGACCGGGGACAAATAGGAAGTTACGACCAGCCATGGGAAACCCTTTCAATGGTTAAAGATAAAAGTTTTCTCGCCGAAAAAAGTTAAACGCAAGTTCATGGATGCAAAACGCTATCGCCATAAACAGGAAACGGTGCCACCAACTCAGCCACCTTTTGGCGCACTGCCGCGATGCGCGCAGCATCCTCTGGCGCCTCCAGCACATCGGCCATCAAATGCGCAGTCCTGCGAACCTCCTCAGGGCCGAAACCACGCGTGGTCATGGCAGGTGTTCCCAAACGAATACCGCTGGTGACCATGGGTTTTTCAGGGTCGTTAGGGATGCCGTTTTTATTGCAGGTGATATGCGCTTGGCCCAAAGCCAGCTCAGCGGCCTTGCCGGTGATGCCTTTGGCGCGTAAATCCACCAACATCACATGACTTTCAGTGCGGCCACTGACAATGCGGAACCCGCGCTCGACCAAAGTTTTGGCCAGGGTATCTGCATTCACCAAGACCTGTTGCTGGTAGGCTTTGAACGCCGGTTGCAAGGCTTCATGAAAAGCGGTGGCTTTGCCTGCAATCACATGCATCAAAGGGCCGCCCTGCAAACCTGGGAAAACGGCGCTGTTGATTTTTTTCGCCATCTCTTCGCTGTTGGTCAAAATGATGCCGCCGCGAGGGCCACGCAAACTCTTGTGTGTGGTGGAGGTCACGACATCGGCATAAGGCATGGGGTTGGGATAGACCCCGCCAGCGATCAAGCCGGAGTAGTGGGCCATGTCGACCAGCAGATAAGCGCCAATGCTCTTGGCGACTTGTGCAAACTTTTCCCAATCGATCTTGAGCGAATAGGCCGATGCACCAGCGATGATGAGTTTGGGCTTGTGGGTGTGAGCCATGCGTTCCATCGCGTCATAGTCGATCTCTTCAGCTGTATTTAGCCCATAGCTGACCACATTGAACCATTTGCCACTCATGTTCAGGTGCATGCCATGCGTCAAGTGACCGCCTTCTGCCAAGCTCATGCCCATGATGGTGTCGCCAGGTTGAAGCAAGGCCAAAAAAACCGCTTGATTGGCTTGCGAACCCGAATTGGCTTGAACGTTCACAAATTGCGCGCCATAGAGTTCTTTGAGCCGGTCAATACAAAGCTGCTCAACCATGTCGACAAATTCACAGCCGCCGTAATAACGCTTGCCTGGATAACCTTCGGCGTATTTGTTGGTCAAAACAGAGCCCTGCATCCGCATCACAGCTGGACTGGTGTAGTTTTCAGAAGCAATCAACTCAATGTGCTGCTCCTGCCGATGCGCTTCTTTCAACACGGCCGACCACAGCTGTGGATCGCTTTGAGAAATATCAGATTGCGCAGCAAACGCCATGCGTACAGGGGTGACTTTGTTCAACATAAATGAATTCCAAGAGATTGAAAATGTGCAGCCGTGTCAGGCGTAGCGGCCAACCATGTCATCAAGCGGGATGGGCTTGATGCTGTTGGCATGCCCTGCACAGCCAAAAGCTTCAAAACGCGCTTTGCAAATACCCTTGGCAGCTTTACGTGCAGCAATCAAAGCTTTGCGTGGGTCAAATTCGCTGCGGTCTTGGGCAAAGGCTTGGCGCATCGCACCTGTCATGGCCAATCGGATGTCGGTGTCGATGTTCACCTTGCGCACGCCTGAGCGAATGCCGCGCTGGATTTCTTCCACGGGGACGCCATAGGTTTCTTTGATGTCGCCACCAAACTCGCGAATGATTCCCAGCCACTCTTGCGGCACGCTGGAAGAGCCGTGCATGACCAAATGGGTGTTGGGAATGGTTTTGTGAATCGCCACGATTTGGTCCATGGCCAAAATGTCGCCCGTGGGCTTGCGGGTGAACTTGTACGCGCCATGGCTGGTGCCAATGGCAATTGCCAAAGCGTCCACACCAGTGCGCTCGACAAAGTCTTTGGCTTGAATCGGGTCGGTGAGCAGCATGTCGTGGGTGAGTTTGCCGACTGCACCAATGCCGTCTTCTTCGCCGGCTTCGCCAGTTTCTAATGAACCCAAGCAGCCAAGCTCGCCTTCTACAGACACGCCTACCGCATGGGCCATTTCACAGACGCGACGTGTCACGTCAACGTTGTAGTCATAAGAGGCCGGTGTTTTGCCGTCTTGCATGAGCGAGCCGTCCATCATCACACTGGAAAAGCCCGAACGAATGGACTGCTGGCACACCGCTGGGGACACACCATGGTCTTGGTGCATGACCACAGGGATGTCGGGGTGCGACTCAATCGCGGCCAACACCAAATGGCGTAAATAGGCTTCACCCGCATATTTACGAGCACCTGCCGAGGCTTGCAAGATCACGGGGCTGTGCGTCTCTTGTGCAGCCTCCATGATGGCCTGCACTTGCTCGAGGTTGTTGACGTTGAAAGCAGGTATGCCATAGCCATGCTCGGCGGCATGGTCTAACACTTGGCGCAGGGATACAAGGGCCATGAAGTTCTCCAGTTAAAAATAGGGGGTGGCCTTCAGGCCTTTTTCTTGCGTTCCATCATGCGCCACACAAAGGGCGTGAAGATGAGTTGCATGGCGAGCTCCATCTTGCCACCAGGCACCACCACGGTGTTGGCGCGTGACATGAAGGAGTCGTGGATCATGTTGAGCAAGTAGGGAAAGTCAATGCCTTTGGGGTTGGCGAAGCGAATCACCACAAAGCTTTCATCGGGGGCGGGAATTTCACGCGCAATGAATGGATTTGAAGTGTCCACACAAGGTACCCGTTGGAAATTCACATGGGTGTGGGCGAACTGAGGACAGATGTAATTCACATAATCGGGCATGCGACGCAAAATGGTGTCGGTCACAGCCTCGGTAGAGTAGCCACGCTTGGACTTGTCGCGCCAGAGTTTTTGAATCCACTCCAAGTTGATGACGGGCACCACACCAATCAGCAAGTCGGGGTGCTGGGCAATATTAACCTCGGGTGTGACCACCGCACCGTGCAAGCCTTCGTAAAACAAGAGGTCGGTGCCGCTGGGCACGTCTTCCCACGGTGTGAAGGTGCCAGGCTCTTGTTTGTAGGGCGCAGCTTCTTCTTGGTCATGCAAATACTTGCGGCGCTTGCCCGTGCCGGTTTCGCTGTAGCTGCGAAACAATGTTTCGAGTTCGGCAAACAAATTGGTGGTGGGTCCGAAATGGCTGAAGTTTTTGTCGCCCTGCTTTTCAGCATCAGCGGCTTTTTTGCGCATTTCCAAACGGTCGTAGCGGTGAAAGCTGTCGCCCTCTATAACGGCAGCTGAAACCTTTTCGCGGCGGAAAATATTTTCAAATGTGCGGGTTACCGAGGTCGTTCCTGCACCTGAGGAACCTGTGATGGCAATGATGGGGTGTTTGACAGACATGCTTTTCTTTCAATCAGTAAATAGTCTGGGGTTAATCCCGGAACAAGGTGCGTTCTGCAAACAGCGGGTTGTCTATTTCGCGCGGTGCGGGTTCGCCGTGGTAGCGCTCAATCCGATCCACCTCGTTTTTGGAACCAAACACCAAACCAATACGTTGATGCAAACTGCTGGGCTTGACACTCAACATAGGTTCTCGACCGGTACTGGCTCTTCCACCCGCTTGCTCCATGATCATGCCGATGGGGTTGGCTTCGTACAGCAGACGCAAGCGACCTGGCTTGCTAGGGTCTTTGGTGTCACGCGGATACATGAACACGCCACCACGCATCAGAATACGGTGCGCTTCAGCCACCATGGAGGCAATCCAACGCATATTGAAGTCCTTGCCACGCTCACCCGATTTGCCAGCCAAGCATTCGTCTACATAGCGCTTGATGGGCGGCTCCCAAAAGCGGCTGTTGGAGGCGTTGATGGCGAACTCTTGGGTATCAGCGGGAACTTGCAATTTGGGATGGGTCAACATGAACTCGCCCAAATTAGGTTCCAGCGTGAAGGCTGACACACCATTGCCGACCGTCAACACCAGCATGGTGGTGGGGCCGTACAAAGCATAGCCGGCCGCCAACTGGGTAGCGCCAGCTTGCAAGAAATCGGCTTCAACCAAATCACGCCCACTGTCGATGGCGTCTTGGGGCGCTCTCAAAATAGAAAAAATACTGCCCACCGACACATTGACATCTATATTGGATGAACCGTCCAAGGGATCAAACACCAACAGGTATTTACCTCTGGGGTACTTGCCAGGAATTTGGTAAGGGTC
>CAMDKR010000055.1 GCA_945901225.1 Bordetella parapertussis
CTTATCCACTGCTTGGGGCTTGGACCCACTCCCAGTCACTGGGCCCATTGTGCGGATGGCGGATATGGCACCCATCAGCATGGCTCAGTTGGTGCAAGCGGTTTTGCGCTCCGATGTTGCTGTGCTGGGCGAAGTTCATGACAACCCGCGACACCACCAACTGCGTGGCGAGTTGCTGCGTCAATTACCTGCTGCGAGTAAAACGGTGGTAGCTGAACATTTGAATTGGCGCCAGCGTTTTACCCCCCAAGCCGAGTTATTGACAGGCTTACAAGCGGCGGGTTTTGACCCAGAGGGCTGGAGCTGGCCGCTGCACCAACCTGTGTTTGAAGCTGTCGCAGCCATGCAAATGCCCTTGATGGGTGGCAATCTGCCCGGCGAATCCATCAAAGAGGTGTTCAAAACCCGCGGCCAGAGTCTGCCCGAACCCGTTCGGGTGCTGCTGGCGAAAACCCCTTTTGACGAGCTACAACGCAAAGCCATGAATGAGGAAATCGACCAAGGGCATTGCGGCGCCATGCCAGCCAGCATGTTCGAGGGTATGACAGCAGTGCAACGCGGACGCGATGCGGCCATGGCCGAAGTTGCACTCGCACATCTGCCCAGCGTTGTTCTTGCTGGGAATGGCCACGCATGGAAGCATTTGGGCGTGCCTTTTGTTGTGAACAAAGTATCACCGCACTCGCAGACGCTGAGTGTGCTGTTCATGGAATGGGACGATGGCCGCCCCCTGCAAGAAAAACAGGCTTTTTTGGCTGAACTGGCGTCTCAGGCTGACTATGTCTGGCTCACGCCACCTCAAAGCAGAGAAGACCCTTGCGGGAAATTATTGAAAAAATGAATACTTTGTGAATATAAAAATACACAAATTCGTAAAAAGTAAAAATTTAATAACTAAATAAAGGTAATTATCGATTAATATTTGAGTACTTTAATTCGCATCGCAGATTGATGAGACCCATCGTACTCAAAGAAATCCGGTCGCTACAGACCTTGAAAACGCCCAGCCGGCAAGATGACGGCTGTGTGTTGGGTTTCGCTTGGGGACCTCAGCATGCCATGCCGGCCGCTTGCCAGCGCCAAGAGCCGCGCCTCGTCAAACACCCGCCGTTGCGCTTTGACAAGGGCGTGGCGGTGGACCAATATGCATAGCGAGATTGCTTCAGCCCTTCGGGCTTCGCAATGACGAACTGAGGGACTTCGCAATGACGTCGCTTTAGGCTTGCATAAGTTCATCAAGTTTTCGCGCATCAGTGCAAAAAGCGCGAATGCCTTCAGCCAACTTATCGCTGGCCATGGCGTCTTCATTCAAGGCAAAACGAAATTGCTGCTCGTTCAGCGCGATGCGCTCCATGGATGGCGTAATGGCCTGTGCCAAGCTGAGGACGGGCGAAAGCGGCGCGGTCTGCGCCTGCAACTGTGCCAAAAGTTCGGGGGCAATGGTGAGCAAATCGCAGCCAGCCAGTGCAGTGATTTGCCCGATGTTGCGAAAGCTCGCCCCCATCACCTCGGTGGCAATGCCGTGCTGCTTGTAGTAGTTGTAAATTTGGCGAACGCTTTGCACCCCTGGGTCATTCGTTCCAGCACGCTCTGCCTCGTTCCACGCCGCACCCGCGGCTTTTTTGTGCCAGTCGTAAATACGGCCGACAAACGGGGAAATGAGTTTCACACCCGCTTGCGCACACGCCACGGCCTGTGAAAACGCAAACAACAAAGTGAGGTTGGTGTGTATGCCTTCGCGCTCTAGAACCTGCGCAGCTTGTATACCCTCCCAAGTGGCCGCGATTTTGATCAGCACCCGCTTTTCGGTATCTATGCCCTGCGCTTGGTACAGCTGGGTGATGCGCCGCGCCCGTGCAAGGGTGGCATCGGTGTCAAAGCTCAAACGGGCATCGACTTCGGTGGACACACGCCCTGGCAACAAAGACAAAATCTCGCAACCAAAGCGCACCAGCAACCGGTCCATGGTGTCATCCAGCGCAGCCTTGGGATGCTGCGCCAAGGTTTCATCCAACAGCGCGCGGTAGACGGGCATTTGCACCGCTTTGAGAATGAGCGAGGGGTTGGTGGTGGCATCTGTTGGCTGGAATTGGGCCATTTGCTTGAAGTCGCCGGTGTCGGCCACCACGGTGGTGAATTGCTTTAAAGCATCGAGTTGGTTCATCTGGGCATTATCTCTTTCAAGCCGGTTGTATCGTTGACTTAAACCTGAGCGGCAATACCGCTACAGTCTGACTTATGAAAAACATTTTGGTCTTAGGTGGAAGCGGCTTCGTGGGTCGCCATGTGTGTGAGGCGCTGAACCGCGCAGGTGTTCATATCACGGTGCCCACACGCCGTTTGCCAGCGCGTTCGGTTCAAATGCTGCCCATGGTGTCGGTGGTGCAAGCCGATGTGCACAACCCCGCGCAGTTGGCGGCTTTGCTGCCTGGGCACGATGCAGTGATCAACCTGATTGCCATCTTGCACGGCAGCGAAACGCAATTCGACAAAGCCCATGTGCAACTGCCCACGCTGTTGGCCAAGGCGTGTTTGGCTGCAGGCGTGAAGCGACTAGTGCATATCAGCGCTTTGGGGGCTGATATGAATGCACCCTCCATGTACCAACGCAGCAAAGCCCGCGGTGAACAGGTCTTGCAAGACCTTGTGGCACAAGGGTTGGCGCTGACGGTGTTGCGACCCAGCGTGATCTTTGGCGAAGACGACGCCTTCATCAATGTGTTTGCCAAGTTGCAAGCCTTGGCACCTGTGGTGCCGCTGGCCGGTGCGCATACCCGTTTTCAGCCGGTATGGGTTCACGATGTGGCGCAGGCTGTGGTGTTTGCAGTGATGCACCCAGCCACAGCGGGACACAGCTACGAACTCGTCGGGCCACAAATTTTTACTTTGCAGCAGTTGGTCGAACACGCCGGCGTATGGGCACAACACCCGCGCTGGGTCATTCCTTTGCCGAACTCGCTGGCCTATGTGCAAGCTTGGGTGATGGAACACCTGCCAGGCCCGACCTTGATGAGTCGCGACAACGTGGCTTCGATGAAAGTCGATAACGTGGCCAGCGGCTCTGCGCTGGGTTTGAGCGACTTGGGTGTTCCAACACCGGCGAGCGTGGCCAGTGTGTTTACCTTGCCTTGAAAACCATGCAAACCTATTTGGTGGGTGGCGCGGTACGTGACGCATTGCTGGGCATACAGGGGAGCGACCGCGACTGGGTGGTGGTAGGCAGCACGCCCGAAGAGATGATCGCCCAAGGTTTTGTTCCTGTGGGCAAAGACTTTCCAGTGTTTTTACATCCCCATCACAAAGACGAATACGCACTGGCGCGAACTGAGCGCAAAACCGCACCGGGCTACAAAGGCTTTGTCATCCATGCAGCACCTGAAGTCACGCTAGAGCAAGACTTGGCGCGACGCGACCTCACCATCAACGCCATTGCTCAAGATGCGCAAGGTCAACTGATAGACCCCTATGAGGGCGAGCGTGATTTAAAACAAGGCGTGCTGCGCCATGTCAGCTTGGCCTTTCGTGAAGACCCTGTGCGCATCTTGCGTTTGGCCAGATTTGCAGCGCGTTTTCCGCACTTTGAAGTCGCGCCTGAAACACAAGCCTTGATGGTTGAGATGGTCCAAGACGGCGAGGTCAAGGCGCTGGTGGCTGAACGTGTGTGGCAAGAATTGGCCAAAGGCTTGATGGGCCATCAACCCTCGCGCATGTTGCAGGTCTTGCGCGACTGCGGCGCTTTGCACATCTTGTTGCCTGAAGTGGCTCGCTTGTACGGTGTGCCGCAACCCGTGGAACACCACCCCGAGGTGGACACCGGTGTGCATTTGGAGATGGTGCTCGACCAATGCGCTCGCATGAACATGCCGCTGGAGGTGCGTTTTGCAGCGCTTTGCCACGATTTAGGCAAAGGCAACACCCACCCCAGCGCCTTGCCACGCCACATCGGCCATGAAGGTCGCAGCGTCAAACTGCTGCGCGGTATCAGCGAGCGTTTGCGAGTACCCCAACACTGCAAAGAACTGGCCGAGGTGGTCGCACGTGAACATGGCCATATCCATGGATGTCTAAAACTCAGTGCTGAATCGGTGTTGCGTTTGCTGGTGCGCTGCGATGCTTTGCGCCGCCCTGAACGATTCGTGCAAGTGTTGCAAGCCTGTGAATGCGATGCGCGTGGGAGACTGGGCTTGCAAGAGCGTGCTTACCCGCAAGCCGCTCACCTGCGCGGTTTGCTCAAGGCCGCCTTGTCGGTGGACACCAGCACGCTATCTGACCAAGCCATGCAACAAGGTTTGAAAGGCCCACACATCGGCCAACACATTGACGCTGCCCGTGTCCTTGCCCTCAAAGCGGCAATGGCAAGCTGATCATTTCACAGCCGTTTCAGCGTCCCATCGTCCTGCCAAATTCTTCAGCAACTGGCTAACCGCCAAAGCTCGGCGACTTTGTACATCGAGCAAATTGCGCTGTGCGGCGAGCGCACTGGCTTGGGCTGTCACCACATTCAAGTAACTGACCGTGCCCGCGGCGTACTGCGCTTCGGTAATGCGTAAATTGCGCTCTGCGGCTTGCAAAGCCTGGGCTTGCGCTGCCTCTTGCGCCTGCAACTGATGGGTCGCCACCAAGTTGTCCTCTACTTCTTGCAAGATGGTCAGCACGGTTTGCTGGTAGTTGAGCAGCGCCACTTCCAAGGCAGCGCGGGCATCGTCCTTGGCGGCTTGGCGCTGTCCGCCATCAAACAAAGACAGTGCCAAGGATGGCCCCAAAGACCACAGTCGGGAAGAGGCATTGAACAAGCTTGCCAACTCGGTACTTTTGTAACCGGTACTGGCCGCAAAACTGAAGGTGGGAAAGAAAGCGGTCTGTGCCACCCCCAGTTGTGCTTGAGCGGCCATGACCCGCATTTCTGCCGCACGAACATCGGGGCGTTGTTGCAGCAAGGATGCAGGTAACACTGTTGGCAATGCGGGCAGTACCGGCAAAGCTTGCGAAGCGGCCAGCTGCAAAGCCGATGGCGCTTGTCCCAGCAACACAGCCAAGCTGTGGGCAAGTTGTTGGCGGCTTGTTTCGACATCGATGCGTTGCGCCACCGTGCTTTGCCATTGCGACTCGGCCTGCGCCACGTCAGCTGCAGACACCACACCAGCCTCGTAGCGGTAGCGTGTCAAGGTCAAGGCACGCTCATAAGCTGCTTGCGCTTTCTCCACCACCGCAAACTGGCGCTCAGCGGTACGCAAGGCGATATAGGTTTGCACCAAAGTCGCTTGCGCTGACAAGCGAGCCAGCGCCAAATCCTCTTGACTCGCTATGGCGTTGGCCTGTGCGGCTTGGGTTTGCAGGTCGATGCGACCCCACACATCGAGCTCCCAGGTCAAGGGCAAGCCGACACTTGCGCTGTTGGATGCTGCTCCACCTGCGCTGCTGACAGAACGACCCGCACCTGCGTTGACCGAGACACTGGGCCACAAACTGGCTTGGGCCGCAGCCACACTGGCTTGGGCTTGGCGCACCTTGGCCGATAACAGTTGCAAATTCAGATTGCCGGATTCAAGTTGCGCTTGCAAACCGTTGAGCACAGGGTCTTGAAACAAGGTCCACCAAGCACGGTCCACCGCATGACCCGCCGCATGGGCTGTTTGTGGCGCACCAAAGCTTTCGGGTGCGCGAGCGGTGGGCTTAGTCACGGCAGGTTTTTTGAACCAACTGGCACAGCCTGCGAGCAACAAGCACAGCACGACCGCTGAAAACGCTTGTGCCTGACTCGACCGCTGCCTGTTCATGCCATCCCCTTGCCTGAAACCACAGAACTTAGCACGCGCTGTGGTGCGCCACGCCAAGCCAGCCAACGCGCTCGCAAGGCTTCCAAACCCACAAACACAATCGGTGTGGTGAACAAGGTCAAGAGCTGGCTCAGCACCAAACCACCCAGCACCGCCAGCCCCAAGGGTTGGCGTAACTCCGCACCCACACCATAGGCCAAAGCCAAGGGAATAGCACCCAACATGGCGGCCGCCGTGGTCATGAGGATGGGGCGCAAGCGCAGCTGCGCTGCAAGGTAAATCGCTTGGGCAGGGCTGCGACCCAGGCGCTGTTTTTGCAGCGCAAAGTCAATCATCAAGATGGCGTTCTTTTTGACAATGCCAATCAGCAAGATCACGCCAATCATGGCGATGATGCTGAACTCGGTACCCATGGCCATCAAGGTCAGCAAGGCGCCCAGTCCAGCCGAAGGCAAGGTGGACAGTATGGTGAGCGGGTGCAACAGGTTTTCATACAGAATACCTAAGACCAAGTAGAGGGTCAGCAAGGCTGACAGTATCAACAAGGGTTGGGTTTCCAAGGAGCGCTGAAACGCATTGGCGGTACCCGCAAAACTGCCTCGCACCGACACAGGTAAATTGAGTTGCGCCACTGCCTCTTCGATGGCTTGGGTGGCTTTGGACAGCGACACGCCTGGCGCCAAACTGAAGCTGAAGGTGTCCGACGGTACACCGCCTTCATGTGACACCGACAAGGCCGTGTTGGTGAGTTCTATTCGCGCAAAACTGGTGAAAGGCACTGCTTGGCCGCGGTCGTTGATGAACTGCATACGCTTTAAAGCTTCGGCGTTTTGCAGATACGGGGGGGCAAGTTCCATCACCACGCGGTACTGGTTCAATGGGTTGTAAATCACCCCAATTTGGCGTTGACTGAAACCATTGCTGAGCACCGTGTCAATGGCTCGCACCGACAAGCCCAGACGCGCTGCTGCGTCTCGGTCTATCACCACCGAGGTTTGCAAGCCGCGCTCTTCAAAGTCACTGCTGACGTCTTCCAGTTCTTTGAGTTTGGCCAAGGCACGGCGTAACTTGGGCTCCCACTCACGCAACTGCACCAAATCGTCGGCTTTGATGCTGAACTCATATTCCGAGTTAGACGGGCGTCCTCCCACGCGTATGTCTTGCACCGGCGTTAAAAACAAACGTGCCCCTGGCTCCTTGGACAGTTGCTTGCGCAAGCGGGCCACCACCTGCTCGGCACTGACGTCACGTTGATCGCGCGGTTTGAGTGTGATGAACATGCGGGCCGCATTGCGTTGCCCCTCGCCGGTGAAACCCGTCACGGTCAGTACCGCGGGATCGGCCTGCACGATGGCCAGCATGGTGTGCAAGCGTTGCTGCATGGCTTGAAACGAGGAACTTTGGTCGGCACGTATAAAGCCGTTGATGCGGCCAGTGTCTTGTTGCGGGAAGAAGCCTTTCGGGATAGCACGGTACAGAGCGACATTAGAGGCGATGGCCGCGAGCAACACCAACCACATCAGCCATGGGTGACGCAATGCCCAAGCCAAGCCATGTTTGTAAAAACGCAACCACTTGCTGCGCCGCGATCTGGGTGCTTGGCTTGGCTGAGGCGGCAACAGGGCAGCACACATCATGGGGGTGGTGGTCAAAGACACCAGCATCGACACCATGATGGCGGCGGTCATCACCACGGCAAACTCACGAAACAAACGCCCCAGCACGCCGCCCATGAACAAAATCGGGATGAACACCGCCACCAAAGAAATGCTGATGGCGACCACGGTAAAGCCAATGTCACGCGACCCCTGCAAACACGCTTGCAGCAAAGGCACACCACGCTCGCGCTGTCGGCTAATGTTCTCTAGAACCACAATTGCATCGTCCACCACAAAGCCGGTGGCAATGGTCAAAGCCATGAGCGTGAGGTTGTTCAAACTCAAACCCATGAGGTACATCACCACACAGGTTCCCGCCAAAGACAGCGGCAAAGCGACAGCAGGTATGAGTGCGGTTTGCCACCGCTTTAAAAACAAGGCCACCACCAATATCACCAACGCCATGGACAGCACCAGCGATTTTTGTATCTCTAGCAGTGAGGCCCGCACGGTAGGCGAGCGGTCCAACACCACCGCCATTTGCACGGCCGCTGGCAAAGCTGTTTGCAACATGGGCAAGATGCGGCGCACCCTGTCAACCGTTTCAATCACATTGCCACCCGGTTGAAGGCTCAGTACCAACAGCACAGCGGGTTGGCCTTGGGACACGCCGTCGGTGCGCACGTCCTGCACCGAGTCTTGCACCTGCGCCACATCTTGCAAACGCAAGGCCTGGCCATTCACATAGCGCAAGATAAGCGGCGCGTAGTCTTGTGCTGTGCGGGCTTGGTCATTGGCTTCGATTTGCCACGCTTGGGTATCGTCCTCCACCACACCTTTAGGCCGGTGGGCATTGTTGGCCACCACCGCTAGACGCACCATCTCCAGCGAGATACCCGCCGCACTGAGTTTGTTGGGGTCTAGCGCGATGCGGACCGCTGGCAAAGCACCACCACCAATGGTGACCTGTCCCACGCCATCGACTTGCGCCAAACGCTGCGCCAAAGTGGTGGACGCCAAGTCGTACATCTGCCCACGTGTGTAAGTGTCTGAGGTCAAGGCTAAAACCAACATCGGGCTGTCTGCAGGGTTGACCTTTTTGTAGGTAGGACGGCTTGGCATACCGCTCGGTAACAAGGGCTGGGCGGTGTTGATAGCCGCTTGCACTTCACGTGCTGCACCATTGATATCGCGTTCGAGTTCAAACTGCAAGGTGACACGTGTGCTGCCCTGCGAAGAACTGGAGGTCATCTCGGTCACGCCAGCAATGTTGCCAAGCACACGCTCGAGGGGCGTAGCCACGGTGGCCGCCATGGTCTCAGGACTGGCACCAGGCAAATTGGCCTGCACCGAGATGGTGGGGAAATCCACCTGCGGCAAAGGTGCCACGGGCAACTGCAGATAGGCCAAGGCACCGCCCAGGGCCATGCCAATGCTCAGCAAAGTGGTGGCCACGGGCCTTGCAATAAAGGGGGCAGAGATGTTCATGGTGCTCAACCGCGACGCTGCGCCCAAGCGTCAAGTTGCAAGTAAATGACGGGTGTGGTGAACAAGGTCAACCACTGGCTCAATATCAAGCCCCCGACCAAGGTCACACCCAAGGGGTGACGCAACTCACTGCCCACCCCACTGCCCAGCATCAGCGGCAAAGCACCGAGCAATGCACACAAGGTGGTCATCAAAATCGGGCGAAAGCGCAACAAACAAGCTTGGGTAATGGCTTCGCGCGGCGGCATACCGTGGTGACGCTGAGCGTCGAGCGCAAAGTCAATCATCATGATGGCGTTCTTTTTCACGATGCCAATCAACAAGACAATGCCGATGACGGCGATAAGCCCCAACTCGATACGCGCCACCAACAAAGCCAGCAAGGCGCCCAATGCCGCAGAAGGCAGGGTAGACAAAATCGTGATGGGGTGGACATAGCTCTCGTACAGCACACCCAAGACGATGTACATGGTGACCACGGCAGCCAACACCAACCACAGGCTGTTGAGCAAAGAGGCTTGGAAAGCCAAAGCCGCCCCTTCAAAACGTGTCTCGACAGCGCGGGGCACTTCTTCCTCTGCACGCATGGCCTGCCAATGGCGCTCCATGGCTTGCACAGCCTCACCCAGTGCAACCCCTTGGGCTGGTTTGAAGGACAAAGTGACGGCGGGTAACTGCGCCACATGCAAAATGCTGAGCAAGGCCGAGCGTTCCTCCACCTTTGCCACACTGCTCAAGGGCACTTGCGTGCCATTGACTGATGGCACCCGCAGAAGTGACAAAGCAGCAGGTCCTATACGGTCTTGGTCTTGCACCTCCAGCACCACGCGGTACTGGTTGCTTTGGGTGAAGATGGTGGACACCAAGCGTTGACCAAAGGCGTTGTACAGCGCATTGTCGATGGCCAAGACGGTTACGCCCAAACGTGCTGCAGCCTCACGGTCTATGTGCACATAGGCTTGCAAGCCTTGGTCTTGGTAATCGCTCGCCACATCAGCCAG
>CAMDKR010000056.1 GCA_945901225.1 Bordetella parapertussis
CTTGAGGCTTACAGCAAATTCCGCAAGACCCACAAGGCCGAGGTGCTGGCGCACCGCAAAATGCGCTCGGTGCATTTGGGCGACCACATCACCTTGCAGTTTGAGAGCGAAACCACGATTCGCTACCAAATCCAAGAGATGCTGCGGATTGAAAAAATCTTTGAAGAACAAGGCATTCAGCAAGAAATCGACGCCTATGCGCCCTTGGTGCCCGAGGGCAGCAACTGGAAGGCCACCATGCTCATCGAATACCCCGATGTGAACGAGCGCAAACGCGAGTTGGCGCGGCTCATTGGCGTGGAAGACCGCATGTTCATCGAGGTGGAAGGCCATGCCCGTGTGTACGCGATTGCCGACGAAGACCTGGACCGCGAAAACGACGAAAAAACCTCAGCGGTGCACTTTGTGCGCTTTGAGTTTGACCCCGCCGCCAAAGCCGCCATCAAAGCCGGTGCGGCAGTGAAATTGGGTTGCGACCACACCAACTATCCCGCTCACACACAGATCGCGGAAGACGCTTTGGCATCCTTGGCTGGGGATTTGAAATAAGTTTTACCAGCGCAGTTGTTCAACGGTCAAGCCGAGTGCATCCGCGACTTTTTGCAAAGTGGCTTTACGCGGTTTTTTCACCCGCTCCATTTGGGCGTAAGCCGCTTGGGTGATGTTCATTCGAGACGCCACTTGAACTTGCGTGAGACCGAGGTGCTCGCGCCAAGCAGCCATAGGCGTCAAGTTTTTGTCGAAAGAAAGATTGACAACGTTATTGGGCACCGTCGAGGCGTTCTGGACGTTTTTCATCTTTTCGAACTCTTCGAAGGGCACGACGACAAAAGCAGGCTTGCCGTCTTTGCCTAAGATGATCTGAAACTCAGTACGTGCGTTCATCTCGTTTCCTTACCTCTTCAATCGTCACGATGCGAATGGAGCCATCGTATTCAAAAAAGACGCGATAGCTTCCTACCCTTAGACGGTAACTGTGCGCATGGCCTGTCAAAGCCTTCACATTGCGTGACTTGCTCAAGTCTGCCAACTCAGTGGTCACCGCAAATCGAATTTTTGCCGCTTGCTTGACCTCGATTTTTCGAAGTTGTCGAAGCGCTTTGGGAAGCCAGTTAATGGTGTTCAAGTTAAATTATAAGTTATTTATAAGTTATTTATAAGTCTTTATGCGCAAATTGCATTTGAGTGGGGTGGAACATCTTTGTCACAGCATTCGCAGTTTGGTCGCAATTCAAGCATGGGATGTCTTTCGTTTATGTGTTGTTGAATACTAAAAGAGTGATAGCGTCCTAGCAGCTGAAATTTTTAAATATGAATACGATTTCAATACAAATTCTGCAAGGATAATTACCACATGCTGTTTTTGCTTTCCCCCGCCAAATCCCTCGACTACGAGTCCTCCTTACCGCCTGTCAAGGCCAGCGAACCGCAGTTTGTCTCGCAGTCCACTGAGTTGATTTCAACGCTCAAAAAGAAGAGCCCTAAGCAAATCGCTGAGTTGATGGACTTGAGCGAGGCCTTGGCCCAACTCAATGTCGACCGTTACAAAGCCTGGTCGCCCACCTTCACCGAGACCAACGCCCGTCCTGCGGTGCTGGCCTTCAATGGCGATGTGTACGAAGGCTTGGACGCCAAAAGCCTGAAGCCCAAAGAGCTGCAATGGGCGCAAGACCATGTGGCCATCTTGAGTGGTTTGTATGGCGTGCTGCGGCCGCTTGACCTGATGCAACCCTATCGCCTAGAGATGGGCACGGCGCTTAAGCACGGCAAGGCCAATAACCTCTACCAGTTTTGGGGCTCACAAATTGCAGCGCATTTGAACCAGCAACTTTCAGCCAGCCAAGACCCTGTGATCGTCAACTTGGCTTCGCAAGAGTATTTCAAAGCGGTAGACCGCAAGGTCTTGCAAGCGCGGGTGATTGACTGCGTGTTCCAAGACTTCAAAAACGGCCAGTACAAAATCATCAGCTTTTTTGCCAAACGCGCCAGAGGTTTGATGGCGCGTTACGCCATTCAGCACCAAGTCAAAACGCCTGAAGCTTTGCAAAACTTCAACTTAGAGGCTTATGCCTTCGAGCCCAGTGCCTCGAACGACGACACCTTGGTGTTTCGCCGTCAACTCAACGATTGAAAGCGGGCACCATGCAACTTTTTGTCAATGGTGTTCGACTGGAAGTAGAAGATACCGGTGAAAAAGACCGTGTGGCGGTGTTGCTCATTCCTGGCATGGCCATGCAACTCATCGTCTGGCCTGAAGCCATGGTGCATCAGTTGCACCAAGCGGGCTACAGAGTGATTCGACTAGACAACCGCGACATCGGTTTGTCGCAAGACATGGCGCATCTGTCTGCCCCCAATTTGCTGTGGTTCATGCTGCAACAAAAATTAGGCCTTCAACCGCAAGCGCCTTACAGCATCCAAGACATGGCCAACGATGCTTTGGGTATTTTGGATCACTTGCACATCAAGCAAGCGCACCTGATAGGGGTGAGCATGGGGGGCATGATTGGGCAACGCTTGTGCATCTGCGCACCCGAGCGAGCCTTGAGTTTGACCAGCATCATGAGCAGCAGCGGTGCCAAAGGCTTGCCAGGCCCTACACCCGCAATGCGCCGCGTGCTTTTCACGCCACCTGCCAAACCCGGCACAGAGGCAGCCCACCAGCATGCTTTGCGTTTTGTGCAAACGCTGGCAGGTCCAGGCTTCGCACACCCTGAAGGCTCGCAACAACAGTTGGTCAATGACTCTTTGAAGCGCAGCAACCGTCCTATGGGTGCCTATCGTCAAATGTTGGCTGCCATGGCCGACCGCGAACGCGCTGGTCTGCTCGGCCGCATCACCACCCCCACCTTGGTGATGCATGGCAAAGCCGATCCCTTGGTGCCCTATGCCTGCGGAGAAGACACGGCGAAACGCATTCCTAACGCCAAAATGCATGGCATTGAGGGTATGGGCCACGATATGCCACCCGGCGCCATCGACAACATGATGGCAAGACTGCTCCCCTTTTTGAACATGCACACGCCTTTATGAATACCCCTGAAACTTCTTTGCTGGGAAAGGTGGCTACTTATGCTGATCGATATGACGCAGCCTTTCTCTACCCCTTGCCACGTGCTGCGCAGCGTGCCTTGATTGGTGTGGCGGAGCGACCTGTGTTTTTGGGTGCAGATTTGTGGACCGCGTACGAACTGAGTTGGCTCAACACCCGTGGCAAGCCACAAGTGGCTCTGGGGCGGTTTGTGGTGCCCTGTGAAAGCACGCATTTGGTGGAGAGCAAGTCTCTCAAGCTCTACCTCAACAGTTTCAACAACACCGTTTTTGCAGACATCGATGCTGTTCGTCAAACATTGCAAAAAGATTTATCCGAAGCCGTGTGGCGTGGTGGTGTGGTGAAGTCCAGTGTGGGTGTGCAGTTAATGTCCCCCGAGCTATACGCCAAAGAAAAAATCGCTGAAATGGATGGACTGAGTTTGGATCGATTGGACTTGGATTGCAGTCATTACCAACCTGCGCCTGAATTGCTCTGTGCAGCATCCAATGAAGCGCCGGTGACAGAAACGCTTTACAGCAATTTACTCAAAAGCAATTGTTTGGTAACAGGACAACCTGATTGGGGCAGTGTCAGCATCAGCTACAGCGGACCACAAATTGACCAAGCAGGTTTGCTGCAATACATCGTGAGTTTTCGCAACCACAATGAATTTCACGAGCATTGTGTAGAGCGCATTTTCATGGACATCTGGACCCGTTGCCAACCTAACAAATTGACTGTTTATGCACGCTACACCCGACGCGGCGGGGTGGATATCAACCCGTGGCGCAGCAGCCACGCGCAAAGCCTGCCTTTGCAAGTGCGAACAGCGCGGCAGTAAAGCGCTTAATCTTTGAACGAAGTGAGCGGCGCCAGATCAGGAAATGCTGCGCTGCGTTTGGCTTGAAAGGCCGATATGGCCTCTTTCACATGGGCATTGCTCCAAATGCCGCTTTGCAACCAGCCCATTTGTTTCAATGCATCTTCGGTGCTGTGGTCTTGCGCATAGTGCAGCGCTTGCTTGGTGCCCCAAACAGCCACAGGCGGTTTGCTGGCAATCTCTTTGGCGGTTTGCATAGCCGCCGCCAAACTACTGTCAGCATCAGGCAATACCTCGTTGACCAAACCGTAGTGCAAAGCTTTGTCTGCGTTCAAGCGGCGTCCGGTATAGGCCAGTTCTTTCACCACGGCCATGGGCATGAGTTTGGGTAAACGCTGCAAGGTGCCCACATCGGCCACCATGCCGATGTTGATTTCTTGAATACAGAAAAATGCATCGCTGCTGGCGTAGCGCAAGCAAGCTGCGGTGACCATGTCGACAGCGCCACCTATGCAGCCGCCTTGCAATGCCACGATGACTGGGATGCGCAGGTTTTCGATGCGGGTAAAAGTAGACTGCAAACCGGCCAACATATCGGTGATGGCGGCACGGCCTTCGGCGCTTTGGTCATCTATGCTCACCGATGCGCCAAAGACTTCAAGCGACATGCCCGCACTGAAATGTTTGCCCGTGCTGCTCATCACCAGCACCCGTGCTTGGTTGCCTTGATGGAGTTGCTGCAACACCTCATCGAGTTCACGCCAAAAAACCATGTCCAGGGTATTGAGTGCATCGGGGCGATTCAGCACCAAATGCGCAATATGGTCATGGATGTTCAGTTCAAAACAGGTCAGCTTGTTCATGATGGGGCTCGGTAGAGGGAGAGGGTTCGCGCAATGGCAGGACAGATTTTGCAGCATCTGGGGCAAGCGCTTCTTGGGAATCGGCTTTCACCAAAGCACCCACGCGCACACCCAGCAAACGCAAGCGACGCTTCATGTCCACGCGCTTTAAGCACAGTCCACCGATCTTGCGAATGTCCGCTGCATTGGCGGTGTAGAGGTCCATGGTTTGGTCACGGGTGACACTTTGGAAATTGTCAAACCGAATTTTGATGCCAATGGTTTTTCCTACATAGCCTTTGCGCTGTAAATCCGACGCTACTTGTTCGCACAAGCGGGTGAAGATCTCGCCCAAGGCCGCGCGATCGTTTACCACATGCAGGTCTTTTTCAAAAGTGGTTTCACGACTCATGGACACGGGTTCGCTCTCGGTCACCACGGGTCGATCATCGTGGCCATGCGATGCTTCATGTAACCAAGCGCCATAACTTTTGCCGAATTCGCTTTTCAACCAATCCACATCTTTGGCTGCCAAATCGCCAATCGTGTGAATGCCGTGTGCTTGAAGTTTGGCTTCAGCCTTGGGACCAATGCCGTTGATCTTGCGACACGACAGCGGCCAAATTTTGCCCGCTAAATCTTGCTCGTAAAGGATGGAAATACCGTTGGGCTTGTTGAATTCACTGGCCATCTTGGCCAGCAGTTTGTTGGGTGCCACGCCAATGGAGCAAGTCAAACCCGTGTTATCCGTGATGGTTTTTTGAATCAAACGTGCCAAGGCCTTACCGCCATCGCGTTGACCGCCAGGGACCTCGGTGAAGTCGATGTAAATCTCATCCACTCCTCGGTCTTCCACCACGGGCGCAATTTCTCTCACGATACTTTTAAAAGTGTGGGAATAGTGACGGTACTGCGCAAAATCGACAGGCAGCAAAATGGCGTCAGGGCAGAGCTTGGCCGCTTTCATGACCCCCATGGCCGAGCCCACACCAAAGGCACGAGCGGCATAGGTGGCGGTGGTGATGACACCACGCCCCACATAGCTGTTCAGGCGAGGAAATACCTCGAGAGGAATTTCTGCCAAGTCAGCCGTGGTCCATTCACGTTCAGCTTGCAAGACGCGCATACGCCCCAACAAATCATCTTCACGGCGGCGTCCACCGCCTATTACCACTGGCAAGCCTTTGAGTTGCGGGTAACGTAGCAACTCCACCGACGCATAAAAAGCGTCCATGTCCAAATGGGCAATGCGGCGTAAATCCATCATGAACGCCGGTGCGGCAAGCTTCAGGTGGGGAAGGTTCCTGGCTGCAAGATGTCGCGGTTGACCGTGTTGATGTTGGTATGGCCGCAAAACGCCATGCTCAGCGACAGTTCGTTGTGGATGATTTGCAAAGCTTTGGAGACACCTTCTTCACCCATGGCACCCACGCCATAGAGCATGGCGCGGCCAATGTAGACACCTTGTGCGCCCAGCGCTTTGGCTTTAAGAACGTCTTGTCCGCTGCGAATGCCGCCATCCATATGCACTTCAATGTCTTTGCCCACCGCATCGACGATAGCAGGCAAGGCGTTGATGCTGGACTCGGCGCCATCCAATTGACGACCACCATGGTTGGAAACAATCAGGGCATCCGCGCCACTTTGCACCGCCAAGCGAGCGTCTTCAACGTCTTGAATGCCTTTCAAAATGAGCTTGCCGCCCCAGAGCTTTTTCACCCATTCCACATCGGCCCAATTGAGCGTGGGGTCGAATTGGCGACTGGTCCATTCGCCCAGTGAACTCATGTCATTGATGCCTTGCACATGGCCCACGATATTGCCAAACTGGCGTCGCTGTGTACCCAACATGCCCATGCACCAACCGGGCTTGGTCATGAGGTCGATGATGTTGGCGATGGTGGGTTTGGGTGGCGCGGACAAACCGTTTTTGATGTCTTTGTGACGCTGTCCCAAGATTTGCAAATCCAGCGTCAACACCAAAGCCGAGCAACCCGCCACCTTGGCGCGTTCAATCAAACGGGCCACAAACTCGCGGTCACGCATGACATAAAGCTGAAACCAAAAACCAGCACCTGCGTGTTTGGCCACTTCTTCGATGGAGCAAATGCTCATGGTGGAGAGGGTGAAGGGGATGCCAAATTTCTTCGCTGCACGTGCGGCCAAAATTTCGCCATCGGCGTGTTGCATACCAATCATGCCGGTGGGCGCAATCGCCACAGGCATGGCTGCGTCTTGGCCGATCATGGTGGTGGCGGTGTTGCGACCCTCCATATTGACAGCTACCCGCTGACGGAATTTGATTTTTTGGAAATCATCTTCGTTGGCGCGGTAGGTACTTTCAGTCCAGCTGCCGGAATCCGCGTAATCAAAAAACATTTTGGGCACGCGCTTTTTGGCCAAGGCTTTCAAGTCTGCAATATGGGTGATAACGGTCATGGGAACTCCTGATCAAACTGGCCTGATGTTAGCCCCTGTCAGTTGTCAAGGCTGTCGCCAAGATTCATCAGCGATAGGATGCAGGTTTTCTTTTCCAGGTGATGCCACGCATGTCCTTTTTCAAAGATGTTTCCGTCTCGGCTGTGTTTGCAGGCGCAGTGACGGTGATGGTCGGCTTTACCAGTTCGGTGGCGGTGGTTTTTCACGCGGCACAGTCTGCGGGTGCCGATGCAGGGCAGATGGCCTCGTGGATTTGGGCCTTGGGCTTGGGCATGGGCATCACTTGCATGGCTTTGTCGTGGCGTTACAAGCAGCCGGTGGTGACCGCTTGGTCCACACCCGGTGCGGCGATGTTAATCACCGCTGCCAGTGGCATGCCCATGGCCGAGGTCATAGGCGCATTTGTGGTGTCTTCCTTGTTGGTGATGGCAGTGGGCTTCAGCGGCGTGTTTGAACGCTTTATGCACCGCATTCCTTTGCCTTTGGCGGCGGGGATGTTGGCGGGCGTGTTGCTGCGTTTGGGTTTGGATGTGTTTGTCACCATGGCAGAGCAGTGGCCCCTGCCTTTGCTGATGACGGTGGTGTATTTGTTGGCCCGACGTTGGCAACCGCGCTATGCCGTGGTCTTGTCACTGTTGTCAGGCACGGTGCTGGCCGCTTGGCAAGGTGATGTGCATTGGCAAAGCATTGATTGGCAGTGGGCGCAACCGGTGTGGGTGACCCCCTCGTTCAGCGTAGCGGCATTGATTGGCATGGCCTTGCCTTTGTTCATCATCACCATGGCTGCGCAAAACATCCCAGGCGTGGCTGCCATGAAAGCGCACGGCTATGCGCCGCCGCTGTCGCCTGTCATGGGTTGGATAGGCGTGGTCAATGTGCTGCTGGCACCCTTTGGCGCATTTGCCTTGAATTTGGCCGCTATCACGGCAGCGATTTGTTCTAACGAAGAAGCCCATGCTGACAAAACCAAACGCTATACCGCTGCCATGAGTGCCGGTATTTTTTACATCTTGATGGGCTTGGCGGGTGCCTCGGTCGTCAGCCTTTTTGCCGCCATGCCCAAGGCCTTGGTGATGGTGATTGCAGGCCTAGCCTTGTTTGGCACGATTGCCAACGCCTTGGCTGATTCCCTCAAAGATATTTCCACCCGAGAACCCGCCTTCATCACGTTTTTAGTGACAGCCTCGGGCTTTAGTTTGTGGGGAATTGGCGCGGCTTTTTGGGGCTTGGTGGCGGGTGCTGTTGCTTGGGGCTTGTCACCTCGCCCCAAGGTTTAAGACCAAATCACCACTTTGCTGTTGGCGTACCAGTTGTCAAGCTGGTGCTGCACCGCATACTCAATTCGGCTGCGTTTGATTTTCATGGTGGGGGTGAGGCAACCGTTTTCGATGCTCCATGGCTCAGAAGCCACCACCAGCATTTTCAGACGCTCGTAATCTGCAATTCCTTGGTTGACCTCGGCCAGCAATTCAGCCAAAGCTTTTTCAACGTCAGAGCGGACGTCGCTTTGCTTGAGCTTGGGACGCAGGTCTTCAGCCAAAACCACCAAGGCATAGGCCGACTCGAAGCCCGAACCCGACACCATGGACAACTCAATCATGGGGTGGGCATTCAACAGGTTTTCAATAGGCGCAGGCGCAACGTACTTGCCCTTGCTGGTCTTGAACAATTCTTTCAGGCGTCCGGTGATTTTGAGTTGACCATCGGGTCGACGCGAACCCAAATCGCCGGTCTTGAAGAACCCATCTGCTGTGAAGGATTCCGCATCGAGGTCGGGTCGTTTGTAATAGCCCACCATTTGCCCCGGGGACTTGATAAGGATTTCGCCTTCATCGCTGATGCGCACTTGCACCCCTTCATAAGGGATACCCACATAGCCAGGTTCGTTGTAGGTTTCGTCAGAACTGTGCGAATACGCAAAGTCCTCTGTCATGGCGTAGCCCTCAACCAAATTCAAACCAAGGCGTCGATACCAACGGATCAGTTCAGGGGGCAAGGGCGCTGAGCCACTTCCAGCCATTTCCACTTTGTTCAAGCCCAAACCCGTGAGAACTTTTTTGGCCACCACCTTGCCAATGAAGGGCAGGGACAAAAGCAGGTTGAGTTTTTTGGCTGGCATTTTGGCAAACACACCTTGCTGAAATTTCAGCCAAAGGCGCGGTACCGAAACAAAAATAGTGGGCTGTGCACGGTTCAAGTCTGAAATGAAGGTGTCCAAGCTTTCAGCGAAGTACATGTGAATGCGCCCATGCACAAGGGCCACGGTTTCAGCCCATGCGCGTTCGAACACATGCGCCAGCGGCAGGTAAGACAGCATCCGGTGGTCGCGGTCATGGCCCAAGCTGTCGTCGATGCGCTTGGCAATGCCGTGGCCCACGGTGCTGATGCGAGCAAAGTTGTGCATCGCCCCCTTGGGTTGACCCGTGGAGCCAGAGGTGTAAATGATCATGGCCAAGTCGTTGTCGTCGCGCAGTACATCGCCTTGCAGGGGGGCGGTGCGGGCAATGATGCTGTCCCAGCTGTCATAGGGCGTGGCGGGGGCCAAGGGCAAAGCAATGCGTGGCATGTTGTCTGGCACACCGGGGGATTGTTTGTGCCATTCGTCGAGCTTGCCAACAAACAAAAGGCTGGATTCGCTGTGCTCTAAAACAAACTTCACTGTGTCAGCGCTTTCCGTGGGGAAGATGGCGACGGTGGTGTAACCCGCCATCCAAATCGCCATTTC
>CAMDKR010000057.1 GCA_945901225.1 Bordetella parapertussis
GAGGTTTGTGGGCGCCGCAAGAGTTACCGGTCGGTGTGCTGACAGGCGTTTTGGGTGGCGGTTATTTGCTGTGGCGTCTGCATTCACCTACTGTGAAGGCCATGTAATGAAGCCTTTCGCCATAGAAACAAAACACCTTCATGTCAGCATGGACAAAACGCAGGTGCTGCATTCCTTGGATCTTTCAATTGAGGCGGGTCGATGGACCTGCGTTGTAGGACCCAATGGCGCCGGCAAGTCCACCTTGCTCAAAGCGCTGGCAGGTTTGTTTCCCAGCACAGGGCAATTGCTAGTGCTTGGGCAACTCTTGCTGGCCATGTCGGACAAAGACCGAGCCAAGAGTATGGCTTGGCTGGGTCAACAAGAGACTGGTGCGGATGATTTGTCCGTGCGAGATGTGCTGATGTTGGGTCGCTTGCCGCACCAATCGCTTTGGGCAGGGGCAAGTTCGCAAGACCAGTCAATCGTTCAAGTATGGATTGATCGCCTGCAACTGGACCATTTGCAAGACAGAAGTCTGCTGCAGCTGTCAGGCGGAGAGCGCCAAAGGGTTCTGCTTGGCAGAGCCTTGGCGGTGCAAGCGCCTATTTTGTTGATGGATGAACCGATTGCCAATGTGGACATCCCTCACCAGTCCGATTGGCTGCAAACCGTCAAGCAACTTACCCAGCAGCAGACCACCGTGGTGAGCGTGTTGCATGACTTGAATTTGGCCATGCGAGCCGACCAAGTGGTCTTGCTGCACCAAGGCCGCCTGGTGATTCAGGCCAGCCCTGACGATCCTCTTTTGCACCAAGCATTGATCGATGTTTTTGAGCGTCGTATGTCGATTCAGCGTGTGGCTGAGCAGTGGGTGGTCCTGCCAATCTAGCGACTTTCAAGCTTTGCTAAGCTTGCGCTACTTTAGGAAGTAATGCCATGACTACTTTGAATGCCCAAGCCAATTTTCATGACAGCCGCTCTGCTGTGCGCGGTGACTTCGAGCCAGGGGACGCTTTTTATGAAGCCTTGATGGATGCCCACCAAGGTTTGAGTGAAGACCAAAGTCATTTGCTCAATGCCCGTTTGATTTTGGTCATGGCCAACCACATTGGTGAGCTTGACGTGCTGAAAGAAGCAATACAAATGGCGCGTGACCACCTGGATGAATAAGCTCAGCTTGGCGAAACTGTTTTAGGTTTGAAGCCGCAGTAGTTCGACACCTGACATTGCCAGCACAGGGGCTTGCGGGCTTGACACACATAGCGGCCATGCAAAATCAACCAATGGTGGGCATCGACCAAGTACGCAGCAGGTATACGTTTGAGTAAGCCCATTTCCACCTCGTAAGGTGTGTTTCCAGGAGCTAAGCCAGTGCGGTTGCCCATGCGAAAAATATGCGTGTCCACCGCCATCGTGGCTTCACCAAACGCCACATTCAACACCACGTTCGCCGTTTTGCGGCCCACACCTGGCAAGGCTTCCAAGGCCTCTCGGCTGCGAGGGACTTCACCGCCGTGCAAGTCGACCAGCATCTGGCAGGTTTGCATCAAGTGCTTGGCCTTGCTGCGAAAAAGCCCAATCGTTTTGATGTAAGTCTCTAAACCCTCTAGCCCCAAGGCCAGTATTTTTTGCGGCGTATTCGCTGCAGCAAACAGTTTGCGTGTCGCCTTGTTCACCCCGACATCTGTGGCTTGCGCACTGAGCAACACAGCCGCGAGCAACTCAAACACGCTGGTATATTCCAACTCGGTATTGGGCTGCGGGTTCGCTGCTTTGAGCGTCGCAAAAAACGGCTCGATGTGCTCTTTTTTCATTTTCAACAATCGGGGTCAGATCCCAATTATCACCCTATGCAATTTGCCGATCGCCTCAACAATGTAGAAACCTCCGCCATCCGCGAACTGTTCAAACTGCTGGGCAAGCCTGGCATCATCAGTTTTGCGGGTGGATTTCCAGACAGCGCCATGTTTGATGTGGAAGGCATTCGCGAAGCCAGCGCTCGCGCATTGACCGAGGAGCCAGGCGCTGCTTTGCAATACGGCGCAACAGAGGGCTACAACCCACTGCGTGAACAGTTGTCCGCCTTCATGGCCAGCAAGGGTGTGAAAAGTTTGGCGCCTGATGGTTTGATTGTCACCACCGGCAGCCAACAAGCTTTGGACTTGGTGGCTAAAACCTTGATAAACCCCAACGATGTAGTGTTGGTGGAAGCCCCCACATTTTTAGCCACCATCCAATGCTTCAGGTTGTATGGCCCCCAAGTCATCGGTGTGCCTATCGATGCCGATGGTGTGAAGGTTGACCAACTTGAAGACATGATGGTCAAGCACAAACCTAAGTTGGTGTATTTGATTCCCACCTTTGGCAACCCCAGCGGCGCGATGATGAGTTTAGAGCGTCGCTTGAAGGTGTTAGAGTTGGCAGTTAAGTACCAAACCGTGGTGGTGGAAGACGATCCTTATGGCGATTTGTATTTCGCTGAACCGCCGCCGCCTTCTTTGCTGGCGCTCACCGAGCAAGTGCCTGGCAGCCGCGATTGGTTGGTGCATTGTGGGTCTCTCAGCAAGGTGCTGTCCCCTGGCCTGCGTTTGGGCTGGATGATTGCGCCCCCTGAGCTCTTGGCCAAAGCCACCATGTGCAAACAGTTCAGCGATGCGCACACATCAACATTTGCCCAAGCCACAGCAGCGCAATACCTCAAAGCGGGTCGAATGCCCGCCACCTTAGAGAACGTACGTCGTGTTTACGCTGAGCGGGCCAAGGCCATGGGCGAGGCCTTAAGCAAAGAATTGGGTGATGCCTTGAGTTTCAGTCAACCGCAAGGGGGATTGTTTTTTTGGGCACAGCTAACGGGTGCGGGCGGCAAACTCAAAGACGGCGGCGAATTGGCCAAACGTGCAATTGAAAAAGGCGTGGCTTTTGTACCGGGTGCGCCATTTTTTGCCAATAACCCAGACACCTCTGCCATACGCCTGAGTTTTGCCACCGCCGATGTGGCAAAAATCAAAGAGGGTATTGAACGACTGGGGCAGGCTATTCGGCTTTAGCCAGCAAACCCTGCGTAGGTTGAAGCATCCATCAAGCCATCGAGCTCTGCCAAGTCGCTGAGTTGGACTTTGCAAAACCACCCTTTGCCCTCGGGGTCGGTATTGGCAAGTGAAGGGTCTGCACGCAGTTCTTCATTCACCTGCAACACCGTGCCGCTGGCTGGCATGTGGACATCGGCGGCCGCTTTGACAGACTCGACCACACCCAACACCGTGCCTTGCGCAAAGCTGGCGCCAATAGCGGGAAGTTCGACAAACACAATGTCACCCAAGGTTTCTTGGGCGTGAACGGTGATGCCCACCCAGGCGAAATCGCCTTCGGTTCGCACCCATGTATGTTCTGCGTGGTATTTGGTCATGGTCACATGCCTGCGTAGTTGGGGCCACCGCCACCTTCGGGCGTTACCCACACGATGTTTTGCGTGGGGTCTTTGATGTCACAAGTTTTGCAATGTACACAGTTTTGCGCGTTGATTTGCAACTGGTCAGCACCTTCGGCCGTCTTGACGTACTCGTAAACACCGGCAGGGCAGTAACGCCCCTCAGGCCCATCATAGGTGGCAAGGTTGATGCTGACTGGTACTGCGCTGTCTTTGAGGGTTAGGTGCGCCGGTTGATTCTCTTCATGATTGGTGTTGCTGATGAACACGCTGGAGAGCTTGTCAAAGCTGATGACACCATCGGGCTTGGGGTAAGCAATGGCTTGGGACTGTGCAGAGGGTTTTAGAGTGGTGTGGTCAGCCTTGTGGTTGTGCAAGGTCCAAGGAGGTGTGCTGACACCTATTTTGGGCAGAGCAAATTGCTCCACACCCGTCATGAGTTGGCCCACCCATTTGCCTTTTTTGAACCAGTTTTTGAAATTGCGGGTTTGGTGCAATTCTTTGTAAAGCCAGCTGCTTTCGAAATGGGTGGGGTAGGCCGTCAGTTCATCGTGGGAGCGACCTTCGGCAATCGCCACAAACGCTGCCTCAGCGGCCAGCATGCCCGACTTGATGGCGGCATGGCTGCCCTTGATGCGTGCCGCGTTCAGGTAACCCGCATCGCAACCAATCAGTGCGCCACCTGGGAACACGGTTTTGGGCAAGGCTTGGGGTGTGCCATTGTTGATTGCACGTGCGCCATAGCCAATGCGTTTGCCGCCCTTCAAATGTTTGGCGATGCTGGGGTGTGTTTTCCAACGCTGCATTTCCTCAAAAGGGCTCATATAGGGGTTGGTGTAGTCCAGCCCCAGCACAAAGCCCAAGGTCACTTTGTTGTCTTCCAAGTGGTAGAGGAATCCGCCACCAAAGCTGTTGTCTTCTATGGGCCAACCCGAGGTGTGCACCACCAAGCCAGGTTTGGCCAATGCGGGGTCCACTTCCCACAATTCTTTGATGCCAATGGCAAAGGTTTGGCTGTCCTTGCCCTTGTTCAATGCAAAGCGTTCAATGACTTGCTTGCCCAAGTGTCCCCGTGCACCTTCGGCAAACACGGTGTACTTGGCGTGTAACTCCATGCCGAGTTGAAAGTTGTCGGTGGGTTGTCCGTCTTTTCCTAAGCCCACATGGCCGGTGGCCACGCCTTTGACAGAACCATTCTCGTTGTAGAGCACTTCGGCAGCGGTGAAGCCTGGAAAAATTTCCACGCCTAAATTCTCAGCTTGCTGAGCCAACCACTTGGTGATATTGCTCAGCGACACCACATAGCAACCATCGTTGTGAAAATTGCGTGGCATGAGCCAAGAGGGCACAGAGGTGGCACCATCCTGCGAAAGAATCAGCAATTCGTCGCCGCTGACGACTTGGTTCAAAGGGGCACCCGATTTTTTCCAATCGGGAAACAGTTCGTTCATGGCACGAGGGTCCATGACAGCACCAGACAAAATATGCGCACCAGGCTCGGAACCCTTTTCAAGCACCACCACCGACAGGTCATGGCCTTTTTCTACACAGAGTTGCTTCAAGCGAATGGCGGTGGCCAAGCCACCAGGCCCGCCGCCCACCACCACAACGTCATATTCCATCGCCTCGCGTGGGCCAAATTGTTCGAGCAAATCTTGGGGGGTCATAAGAGCGGTGAGTGAGGTGTCATAGCAGCGACAGATTCTATTCGGAGTGGTCGGTGCTTCTCGCCATAATCAATCGCCTTAAGACCTTGTCTACACAACACCCCTTTTTTGACTTTCAGGAGCCCACTATGGTTTACAGCCTCGATTTATCCGGACGCGTCGCATTCGTCACTGGCGCTTCCAGTGGCTTGGGTGCCCAGTTTGCAAAAACCTTGGC
Source organism: Bordetella parapertussis (assembly GCA_945901225.1). Classification (GTDB taxonomy): domain Bacteria; phylum Pseudomonadota; class Gammaproteobacteria; order Burkholderiales; family Burkholderiaceae_C; genus Limnohabitans. The sequence goes on from CAMDKR010000057.1 coordinate 5,294, forward strand.
AAGTGCGGGGGCTGCGGTGGTACTGGCGAGTCGCCGAACCGAAAGACTGAAGTCCTTGCGCATTGACATAGAAGCGCAAGGCGGACAGGCGCATGTGGTCAGTTTGGATGTCACCGATGCCCTGAGCATAGAAGCGGCTGTAGAGCAAGCTGAAGCCGAGGTCGGCCCCATAGATATTTTGATCAACAACTCTGGCGTCAGCGCAACACAGCGTTTGCTAGACGTGCAAGAAGAAGACTTCGACTTCATCTTCAACACCAATGTACGCGGTGCCTTTTTCGTCGCTCAAGCGGTGGGCAAACGCATGTTGGCACGGTCCAAAGGCGCTTTACCAGGCACTTATGCGGGAGGACGCATCATCAACATCGCCTCGGCGGCGGCGCTGCGTGTATTGCCTCAAATCGGCGTCTACTGCATGAGCAAAGCCGCAGTGGTGCAAATGACCAAGGCCATGGCCATCGAGTGGGGCAGGTACGGCATCAATGTGAACGCCATTTGCCCTGGCTACATCGATACCGAGATCAACCATCACCATTGGGAGACCGAGCAAGGCAAAAAATTGGTGAACATGTTTCCCAAGAAACGTCTGGGGCAACCGCAGGACCTTGACGCTTTGCTGGTGATGTTGGCCAGCCCACAAAGTGATTTCATCAATGGTGCCGTTATTTCTGCAGATGATGGTTTTTCCATATGAGAATCCAACTTCCAGCCGAAAAGAAACTTGTTTACCAAGAAATCATACCCATGCGCTGGGGCGATATGGATGCCATGGGGCATTTGAACAATGCCAGCTACTTTCGCTATTTGGAGACGGCCCGTATCAATTGGTTTACCCAATTGGCCTGTCCGCCCGACCCCAGTGGAGAAGGCCCCGTCATCGTCAACGCTTTTTGTAATTTTCTGATTCAACTGGAGTACCCCTGCGATGTGCTGGTCAAGATGTATGTCAGCGATCCGCAACGCAGTTCATTTGAATCGTGGGCTACCTTAGAGCGCGTTGATCAACCTGGTGTGGTCCATGCCGAGGGCGGAGCCACTACTGTTTGGGTCAATTTCCCTTTGAAAAAATCTGCCCCCTTACCTGATTGGATGCGGTCTCACTTGGTTTGAGGCGTTCAGTTTTGATGTACTGCACCTTTTAAACAAACTTTCATATCTCCTACTAAATAATTGATTTAATTCTAATTAATTAGTTTTTATGGTTATTATTTGATTGTCTCGCTGCTTTTGTGAGACTGACGGAGATAACCACAGTGACGCTTCCCCACGAGTTGTCTGCGCAGATCATGCGCAAGCAACCGACCCAAAAACGCGCTCAACTCACCATTGACGCCATATTCGAAGCCACCTCGCAAATTGTTGACCGAGAAGGTGTCAGTGGTCTGACCACCAACAAAATTGCAGCAAAGGCTGGCTTCTCTGTGGGCACGCTTTACCAATACTTCTCTAGCAAAGAGGCTATTTTTCGAGCCATGTCCCAGCACGGGCGTAGCTTGGTGCTGCGTGAACTTGAAAGCTATTTGTTTTCGGTCGAGTGCAGCCAGGACCCCGAAGACATCACGCCAGAAGATTTTGTTCGTCGTTATGTGCAAATTTGTATTCAAGGTTTTGCGCTAGGGCAAAACTACCGACGAGCCATGAATCGCTTGTGTTGGCTGCTCGAGCAACCCGAGGAAACCGCCGTGTCTGTGCAAAAAATGGTGGACCGCTTGATGACATGTTTGAAATACCTGCACCACCCCCTCTTACCGGTCTTAGATGAGACACAAACCTTTGTGCTGAGTCGCTCACTCATGGGTTGTTTGCGCAGCGCTTCCCTTGAGCGCTTCGAACACATGGAGACTGAGGCCTTTGAAGACCAGTTGGTGGATTTGCTTATGTCTCAATTGGTACGCAACTTGGTGCCAGCTTAAGCCTTCTTTTCTTTAGGTGTGCGCCCCATCGGATAAAACTCGGGGTTGGGCAGCATGTTGGAAAAGCTGGCAATACGGTTGGACAAACCAAAAAACGCGGTAATCGATGCGATATCCCAAATGTCTTCATCGCTGAAACCATGGGCATGTAAAGGGGCAAAGTCAGCGTCTTCTATTTCATGGCTGTTTAAACACACCTTCATCGCAAAGTCGAGCATGGCGCGTTGGCGGGGACTGATGTCAGCCTTGCGGTAATTGGTGGCCACTTGATCGGCCACCAAAGGTTTTTTCTCGTAGATCCGCAAAATCGCACCATGCGCTACCACGCAATACAAGCAATGGTTGGCGGCGCTGGTGGTGGTGACGATCATTTCCCGCTCGCCCTTGGTGAGGCCACTGTCTTCGCGCAACATCAAAGCGTCGTGGTAGGCAAAAAATGCCCGCCATTCGGCAGGGCGACGGGCCAAGGTCAAAAACACATTCGGCACAAAACCGGCTTTTTCTTGAACTTCTAAGATTTTGGTGCGTATGTCTTCAGGCAGGTCTTTGATTTCTGGGGCAGGGTAGCGGTTCATGTTGTCTCCATTCGGCCTTGATTATGCCCACGACCCTTAGAATCGCTGCATTGCAGCAAAGGAGAGTGGTTTGAATAAATTGTTTCCCAGTGCGGCGGCCGCACTTGATGGCTTCGTCCGCGATGGACAGCTGATTGCTGTAGGTGGTTTTGGTTTGTGTGGCATCCCCGAAGCTTTGATTGCTGCATTGCGTGACAGCAAGGTGCAAAACCTCACTGCCATCTCCAACAACGCAGGTGTGGATGATTTTGGTTTGGGGCTGTTGCTGCAAACCCGTCAAATCAAAAAAATGATTTCCTCTTACGTGGGAGAAAACAAAGAGTTTGAGCGCCAGTATTTGGCTGGCGAACTTGAATTGGAATTCACGCCCCAAGGCACTTTGGCAGAAAAACTTCGCGCTGGTGGCGCTGGCATTCCCGCGTTTTTTACCAAAACCGGTGTGGGCACGGTGGTGGCCGATGGCAAAGAGCTGCGCGAGTTCGATGGCGAAACCTATGTCATGGAACGCTCTTTGATCCCCGATGTGTCCTTGGTCAAAGCCTATGCCGCTGACCGCGTGGGCAATTTGCAGTTTCGATTGACCGCACGCAACTTCAACCCCGCGGTGGCCATGGCCGGCAAGGTCTGTGTGGTGGAGGTGGAAAAAATCGTCGAGGTGGGCGAGTTAGACCCCGATCATGTGCATTTGCCAGGCATTTATGTGCACCGCATTGTGCTTAACGCCCATCCTGAAAAACGCATTGAAAAAAGAACCATCACAGAGAAAGCGGGGGTCTGACCATGAGCTGGAGCCAAGACCAAATGGCAGCCCGTGCTGCCCACGAATTAGAAGACGGTTTTTATGTCAATCTCGGTATCGGCATTCCCACGCTGGTGGCCAACCATGTACCCAGCAATATCGAGGTGTGGTTGCAGTCTGAGAACGGCATGTTGGGCATTGGCCCCTTTCCCAACGAAGACCATGTGGACGCCGACCTCATCAACGCTGGCAAACAAACTGTCACCACCTTGGCAGGCACCTCTATTTTTGGCAGTCACGACAGCTTTGCCATGATCCGCGGCGGCAAGATCAACCTCTCGATTTTGGGCGCCATGCAGGTGAGCGAAAAAGGCGATCTGGCCAACTGGATGATTCCGGGCAAGATGGTCAAGGGCATGGGCGGCGCCATGGATTTGGTCGCTGGCGTCAAGCGCGTCATCATTTTGATGGAGCATGTGGCCAAGAAAAAAGATGGCACCGAGGATTTGAAGATCCTGCCCCAATGCACCTTGCCTTTGACTGGCGTTGGCGTAGTTGACCGCATCATCACCGATCTCGCCGTGATGGATGTAACCCCTGAGGGCTTAAAAGTCGTGGAGCTGGCCGATGGCGTGACCCGAGAATTCTTGCAAAGCAAGACCGGCGTTGTACTTATCTAGTTAAAGAAAACCGCAGTTCAGGGGGTTTGTGCCATGGCTTGGTTCATGGCCTTGCTGTGGGCTTGAAAGTACTGAGCTGCAGCAGATGTAGGCGCTAAAAATTTGGTGCGGCGGTTGGTGCCTTCAAATTGGGTATCGATCATGCCTATTTCTCGCAGGATATCTAATTTGCGATGAATCGTGGCAGGAGAGGCGATATGCGACATCGCCATCGCTTCCGTTACGGTCAGTGGCTTGCCTTGTGAATGGCGAACGGCAATCGTTTCGAGCAATTTTTTCGCATCAAGGTCCAAAACGGGAAGTTCTCCCTTGCCCTCAATGGTGTGTAGCAGGGTTAAAAAGCGAATATAAATATGGTTGTTCATAGAAAAAAATAATAACAGTTATTGACAAAGGTTTTTATTTATTTAAATAACTACTAAATTTAAATAAAATTTTCAAAATTCATTATTTTGTTATAAAAATATCAGTAATTATCATTTTCCTAATATATCACCAATACAAAGGTATTTCATTTCAAGGTA
>CAMDKR010000058.1 GCA_945901225.1 Bordetella parapertussis
CTGAAACCGCTGCGCAATACCCAGCCGGTTCCACTGTGCCCGTGACCGCCATCTTCAATGTCGGCGAAAAAGTCGACGTGCAAGGTACTTCCATCGGTAAGGGTTTTGCTGGCACCATCAAGCGCCACAATTTCCGCTCACAGCGTGCATCCCACGGTAACAGCCGCTCGCACAATGTGCCTGGCTCTATCTCCATGGCGCAAGATCCTGGCCGCGTTTTCCCCGGCAAGCGCATGTCTGGCCACATGGGAGACGAGACCATCACCACCCAAAACCTGTCCGTGATTCGCATCGACGAAGGCCGTCAACTGATCCTCATCAAGGGTGCGGTTCCCGGCTCTAAGGGTGGTTTTGTCACGGTTCGCCATGCCATCAAGGCTGCGCCTCAAGGAGCCAAATGATGCAAATCGAACTCCTCAATGACCAAGGCCAAGCCGCTTCTAAATTTGATGCGCCCGAAACCCTGTTTGGTCGCGATTACAACGAAGACTTGATTCACCAAATCGTGGTGGCTTACCAAGCCAATGCGCGTCAAGGCACCCGTGCCCAAAAAGACCGCGAACAAGTCAAGCACTCGACCAAAAAGCCGTTCAAACAAAAAGGCACGGGCCGCGCCCGCGCCGGTATGACGTCTTCCCCTATTTGGCGTGGAGGCGGTCGTGCCTTCCCCAACAGCCCCGAAGAAAACTTCACCCAAAAAATTAACAAGAAGATGTACCGTGCAGGCATGGCGTCCATCTTCTCTCAGTTGGTGCGTGAAGGCCGTTTGGCTGTGGTCGATTCCATCAAGATCGAAGCGCCCAAAACCAAATTGTTGGCTGCCAAACTCAAAGCGATGAATTTGCAATCTGTGCTGGTCATCTCTGAAGAGGTGGATGACAACTTGTACTTTGCGTCGCGCAATTTGGCCAATGTGTTGGTCGTTGAGCCCCGTTATGCCGATCCTGTTTCTTTGGTGCATTACAAAAAAGTGCTGGTCACCAAAGGCGCGATCGACAAGCTCAAGGAGATGTTCGCATGAGCACAACTAAATATGATGAGGGACGTTTGATGGCAGTGTTGTTGGCACCCATCGTCTCCGAAAAAGCCACCATGGTGGCCGAAAAATCCAATGCTGTGACGTTCAAGGTGTTGCAAAACGCCACCAAGCCTGAAATCAAAGCGGCCGTGGAATTGATGTTCAAGGTTGAAGTCAAGGGTGTGTCAGTGGTGAACACCAAAGGCAAGACCAAGCGCTTTGGCCGCTCTATCGGTCGTCGCGACAATGTGCGCAAAGCCTATGTCACGCTCAAAGCCGGTCAAGAGCTCAACTTGTCTGGAGAGGTGGCTTAACCATGGCAGTCGTCAAAATGAAACCTACTTCACCTGGCCAACGTGCCGTGGTGAAAGTCACACGTGACCATTTGTTCAAAGGCCCTGCTTACGCACCTTTGCTCGAACCGCAATTCCAAAAAGCGGGTCGCAACAACAATGGCCACATCACCACACGCCACAAAGGCGGTGGACACAAGCATCACTACCGCGTGGTCGATTTCCGTCGCTCCAAAGATGGCATTCCCGCCAAAGTTGAGCGCATTGAATATGACCCCAACCGCACCGCACACATCGCTTTGGTGTGCTACGCCGACGGCGAACGTGCTTACATCATTGCCCCCCGCGGTTTAGAAGTGGGCGCCACGATCCAAAGCGGATCAGAAGCCCCCATTCGCGCAGGTAACACCTTGCCCATTCGCAACATCCCCGTGGGTTCCACCATCCACTGCATCGAGTTGCGTCCTGGCAAAGGCGCGCAAATTGCGCGTTCTGCAGGTACATCAGCCACTTTGTTGGCGCGTGAAGGTACTTACGCTCAGGTGCGTATGCGCTCAGGTGAAGTCCGTAAGGTTCACATTGAGTGCCGCGCCACGATTGGCGAAGTTGCCAATGAAGAGCACAGCTTGCGTCAACTGGGCAAAGCCGGTGTCAAGCGTTGGATGGGTATTCGCCCAACCGTTCGCGGTGTTGCCATGAACCCTATCGATCACCCACACGGTGGCGGCGAAGGTCGTACCGGCGAAGGCCGTGCAGCGGTTGACCCATGGGGCAACTTGACCAAAGGCTACCGCACCCGCAACAACAAGCGCACGCAAGTCATGATCGTCTCGCGCCGCAAGAAATAAGGGTTAACACATGACACGCTCACTCAAAAAAGGCCCCTTTGTCGATCACCACTTGTTGGTCAAGGCTGAAAAAGCCGTTGCCACCAAAGACAAAAAGCCAATCAAAACATGGTCACGCCGTTCTATGGTTCTGCCCGACTTCATCGGCTTGACCATCGCGGTTCACAACGGCAAGCAACACGTGCCGGTCTATATCACCGATCAGATGGTGGGTCACAAGTTGGGCGAATTTGCCTTGACGCGTACCTTCAAAGGCCATCCAGCGGACAAAAAAGTCCAGAAGAAGTAAGGAGCAGCTATGGAAACACGTGCAGTTCTGCGAGGTGTGCGCTTATCGGTCGACAAAGGCCGTTTGGTGGCAGACTTGATTCGCGGCAAAAAAGTGGACCAGGCTTTAAACATCCTGACCTTCACCCAGAAAAAAGCAGCGGGCATTGTTAAAAAAGTGCTCGAGTCAGCCATCGCCAACGCAGAACACAACGATGGTGCTGATATCGATGAGTTGCGCGTTAAAACCATTTACGTGGAGCAAGGCGCAACCCTCAAGCGTTTCACCGCTCGCGCCAAAGGCCGCGGCAACAGCATCAGCAAGCCCACATGCCATGTGTATGTGACGGTTGGCAACTGAAAGGTCTAGGAAAATATGGGACAAAAAATACACCCCACCGGTTTTCGCCTGTCGGTGAGCCGCAACTGGGCTAGCCGCTGGTACGCAAGCAACAAAGACTTCGCTGGCATGCTCGCCGAGGACATCAAGGTGCGCGAGTACCTTAAGGTCAAACTCAAAAGTGCTGCAGTCTCACGCATTTTGATTGAGCGTCCAGCCAAAAATGCCCGTATCACCATTTTTTCCGCACGTCCTGGCGTGGTCATTGGTAAAAAAGGTGAGGACATTGAGAACCTCAAGAAAGAACTCGCTGCTCGTTTGGGCGTGCCTGTTGCCGTCAATATCGAAGAAGTGCGCAAGCCCGAGATCGATGCGCAGTTGATTGCAGACAGCATCACCCAGCAGCTTGAAAAACGCATCATGTTCCGCCGCGCCATGAAGCGCGCCATGCAAAACGCCATGCGTCTGGGTGCCCAAGGCATCAAGATCATGTCGGCTGGTCGTTTGAACGGCATTGAGATCGCGCGTACCGAGTGGTACCGCGAAGGCCGCGTACCCCTTCACACTTTGCGTGCTGACATTGATTACGCCACCTCTGAAGCCAAAACAACCTACGGCATCATTGGCGTGAAAGTTTGGGTTTACAAGGGTGACACCTTGGGCCGCAACGACGCGCCAGCTGCACAAGAACCCCGTTCTGAAGACGAGCGCCGCCCACGCGGTCCTCGTCGTGATGCTCGCCCTGCCGGCGATCGTCCACCCGCTCGCAGTGGCGCACGTCGCCCTGCTGGCGCCAATGCCGCACCGGCGGATGGCAGCGATAAACCCGCTGAAGCCACCGATGCTCCCAAAACCACCGTCAAGCGCGTCCGCAAGGTAGCCGCGCCCGCATCCACTGGCACGGCTGCGGACGGCAAAGGAGAATAAGCATGCTGCAACCAGCGCGCCGTAAATACCGCAAGGAACAAAAAGGTCGCAACACCGGCATTGCCACCCGTGGCAACACCGTGGCGTTCGGTGACTTTGGCCTGAAGTCAACCGACCGTGGTCGTTTGACAGCTCGTCAAATCGAATCCGCTCGCCGTGCGATTTCCCGTCACGTCAAACGTGGTGGACGCATTTGGATTCGCATCTTCCCCGACAAACCCATTTCCCAAAAGCCTGCAGAGGTTCGCATGGGTAACGGTAAAGGCAACCCAGAGTACTACGTGGCTGAAATTCAGCCCGGCAAGGTGTTGTATGAAATCGTGGGCGTGCCCGAAGAACTCGCGCGTGAAGCATTCCGTTTGGCAGCTGCCAAACTGCCTTTGCGCACCACCTTTGTTTCGCGCCTGATTGGCCAGTGATTCAGGAGACACCATGAAAACATCTGAATTACGCCAAAAAGACGCCGCAGGCTTGCAAACCGAAATCAAGGAATTGCAAAAAGCGCATTTCAATATGCGCATGCAAAAAGCCACGCAACAACTCAACAACACCGCGCAAATGAAGGTCACCCGTCGCAGCATCGCACGGGCCAAAACCATTCTGGCCGAACAACAGGCGAAGGAGTGACACCATGACAGAAGCCAAAAAATCACTCAAACGCACACTGATCGGTAAAGTCGTCAGCGCCAAACGTGCCAAGACAGTCACTGTTTTGGTCGAGCGTCGTGTTAAACACGCGCTCTACGGCAAGATTGTGGGTAAATCCAGCAAATACCATGCACATGATGAAACCGGTCAATACCACTTAGGTGATGTGATCGAAATCACAGAAAGCCGTCCCATCTCTAAGACCAAAAACTGGGTAGCCACCCGTTTGGTCGAAAAAGCACCAGCGGTATAAGCCTTATCGGATTGCATATAAACACAATCTTCATCAAAATGGCCCACAATCGTGGGTCATTTTTCATTTCAAGGAGAACAACATGATCAAAGTCGGCGACACACTTCCCCACACCACCCTGATGGAATATTCCGAAGTAGAAGGCAACGGCTGCAGCATTGGCCCCAACCCTGTGGAAGTGGGCAAAGCTGCTGCGGGCAAGACCATCGCTTTGTTTGCTTTGCCTGGGGCCTTCACGCCCACTTGCTCAGCCAAACATGTGCCTGGTTACATGGAGAAGCACGCAGAACTCACCGCTGCCGGTGTGGATGAAATTTGGTGTATCAGTGTCAATGATGCTTTTGTCATGGGCGCATGGGGTCGCGAGTTGCACGCCGCAGGCAAGGTGCGTATGTTGGGAGACGGCGACGCTGAATTCACCAAAGCCACAGGTTTGACCTTGGACCTGACTGGCAAAGGCTTGGGGCTGCGCTCTAACCGCTACTCCATGCTGGTGAAAGACGGCAAAGTTGTCACCCTGAATATTGAAGGACCAGGCAAATTTGAAGTAAGTGACGCAGACACTTTGCTGTCGCAGACCAGGCACTAGGACCGTTGGGAAAGGCTGGTGTTAGATCGCACTTGCTTGGCGCAATGCCGCGCACTGTTCGGGGTCATAACCCAGCCATTCCTTCAAAACCTCGTCCGTATGTTGTCCCAAAGAAGGGGGCGGCAAATCGCGTCTAACGGGGGTCAGGCTTAGCTTCATCGGGCTGGCCACCAAATCCAAAGGCACGCCCAAGCCATGTTGCCAATGGTCGACCATTTGGCGATCTCGCACTTGCGGGTCGGCAAACACTTCTGCCAAGTTATTGATGGGACCACAAGGCACTTTGGCAGCTTCCAGTGCCTCAAGCCAAACATACTTTCGGCGCTTAAGTAACACATCAGCAATCATGGGAATCAACACACTGCGGTGCCTCACCCTGTCTTGGTTACGCACAAAGCGCGGATCTTGCGACCAATCAGCGTGGCCAATGACCTCACAGAGTTTGGCGAACTGACCATCATTGCCTACGGCCACAATCACAAAATCTCGCTCACCTGTGGACTTGGGCGCAGTCTCAAAAACTTGGTAGGGGACGATATTCACATGGGCATTGCCCATGCGTTGTGGTGGTGCACTGGGAGCGTCATTGACCAAAAAGTTGGCGCCTAAATTGGCCAGCATGGCGACTTGGGTGTCCAACAGCGCCATGTCAATGTGTTGGCCTGTTCCCGTGCTTTCGGCATGGCGAATGGCGGCCAAGATAGCCACAGTAGCGTACATGCCGGTGAATAAATCGGCCACCGCAACGCCTACTTTTTGGGGGCCGCCGCCTGCATCGTCTCGTTCGCCGGTGACACTCATTAAGCCACCCATGGCTTGGACGGCAAAGTCATAGCCGGCACGCTCACGGTAGGGTCCGGTTTGGCCAAAGCCGGTGATGCTGCAGTAGACCAACTTGGGATTGATCGCCTTGAGGGTGGCATAGTCCAAGCCATAGCGGGACATATCGCCCACTTTGTAATTTTCAATAAAAACATGGCTTTGCAAAGCCATAGCGCGAATCAAGCCTTGCCCCTGCGGTGAGGCAATATCACACGTTATGGAGCGCTTGTTGCGATTGGCGCCCAGATAGTAAGCGGATTCAGCAGTGTCACGACCTTGGGCATCATGCAAAAAAGGCGGCCCCCACCCACGGGTGTCATCCCCTGTGAGTGGACGTTCCACCTTGACCACGTCTGCACCTAAATCAGCCAAAATTTGGGTCGACCAAGGGCCAGCCAACACTCTGGATAAATCCAATACTCGTATGCCGTCTAAAGCGTTCATAGGGAGATTATTGCAAAGCCATGAACAAGGGTGATAATCAAAAAAATATTACACAAAACATGAGCACTCGCATTCTTCTCATTGCCCATGCACCATTGGCAACTGCCCTCAGGGCGTGTGCTTTGCACGTCTTCCCAGATTGTGCCCAAGCGGTCATTGCCATCGATGTGCAAGCTGACGCTTCTCCTGAAGACACCTTGCTATCAGCACAAAAACTGATCGGTGTACCCATAGACCAAAACACCTTGGTATTGACAGACATCTTTGGCGCCACCCCCGCCAATGTGGCCAAGCGATTGGTCGATGGTGTTCAGTCACGCTTGATTGCAGGTGTGAATTTACCCATGTTGCTGCGAACTGTGTGCTACCGGCATGAGCCCCTTGACGTCTTGACCCAGCGTGCATTGTCTGGAGGCACCCAAGGCGTGATGCAAGTGGCTTGTGAAAAAGAAGTCCCTCTTTCCTCTTAAGTGAAACATGCTGAAACAAACCACCACCATCATCAACAAACTAGGCCTTCATGCCAGGGCTTCGGCCAAACTCACCAAAATCGCTGGTGCTTTTCCATGCCAAGTGTGGCTCAGCAAAGGCGAGCGACGCGTCAATGCAAAAAGCATCATGGGCGTCATGATGTTGGCCGCTGGCATTGGCAGTGAAATTGAAATTGAAACCGATGGCGAACAAGAAGAGCCAGCCATGGCCGCCTTGCTGGCTTTGATAACTGACAAATTCGGCGAAGGCGAATAAAGCCATGACCTTCTCCATTCACGGTTTGGCAGTAGCGCGTGGCATAGCCATTGGGCGCGCTGTGCTGGTGGCTTCCAGCCGTGTGGATGTGGCGCATTACTTCATTGAGCCCCAGCAAATTGAACAAGAGTTAGAGCGCGTCAACCAGTCCCGCCATGCTGTGATGCTGGAGGTTCAGCGCATACAAAAAACCGTGCCCAAGGATGCGCCGCCCGAACTCGCAGCACTGCTGGAGGTGCATTTGATGCTCTTGCAAGACGAAATGCTGGCCGATGGCGTTAAACATTGGGTGACAGACCGTTTGTACAACGCTGAGTGGGCTTTGACCTCGCAACTGGAAGTCGTTTCGCGTCAGTTCGATGACATGGAAGACGCTTATTTGCGCGAACGCAAAGGCGATCTTGAGCAAGTGGTGGAGCGTTTGCTGCGCCATATGAAAGGCTTGCCCACCAGCCTGCCCCAACCCGCGCAGCGCAAACCCGGTACATGGCAGCAAGACCAACTGTTGGACGACAGCCATGATGTGCCCTTGGTGTTGATCGCGCATGATTTGTCACCTGCAGACATGTTGCAATTCAAGCAAAGCGTATTTGCAGGTTTTGTCACCGACGTCGGGGGCAAGACCTCACATACCGCCATCGTGGCGCGCAGTTTGGACATCCCAGCGGTAGTGGGTGCGCGAAACGCCAGCCATTTGGTGCACCAAGACGACTGGGTCATCATCGATGGCGACGCTGGCGTGATCATCGTCAGTCCTTCCCCCATCATCTTGGCCGAATACGCTTTCAAGCAACGGCAGGCCCAACTAGAGCGTGAGCGACTTACCCGCTTGCGCCACACGCCGTCGGTCACCTTGGACGGTCAAAAAATTCAGTTGTTGGCCAATATTGAATTACCTGAAGACGCGGCGGTGGCCCTGTCTGTGGGCGCGGTAGGCGTGGGTTTGTTTCGCAGTGAGTTTTTGTTCATGGGGCGTGAGGGCGAGTTGCCGGGCGAAGAAGAGCAATACCAGGCTTACAAGCGAGCTGTCGAGGGCATGAAGGGCTTGCCCGTGACCATTCGTACCGTCGACGTGGGTGCAGACAAGCCATTGGACCGAACCACCAAGGACGAGGCCCACCTCAACCCTGCTTTGGGCTTGCGTGCGATTCGATGGAGCTTGGCAGACCCGAGCATGTTTCTCAGCCAGTTGCGCGCTATCTTGCGCTCGGCTTTGCATGGACCTGTGAATTTGCTGATCCCCATGTTGGCGCATACCCGCGAAATTCACCAGACATTTGTCTTGCTGGCGCAAGCGCGGGAACAGTTAGACAAAAAGGGCATGGCTTACGGCCCCGTCAAAGTCGGCGCGATGATCGAGGTGCCGGCAGCAGCACTTAATTTGCCGGTGTTTTTGAAGTACTTTGATTATTTGTCGGTGGGCACCAACGATCTCATCCAATACACCTTGGCAATTGACCGAGCAGATGAGCAAGTCGCGCATTTGTACGATCCCTTGCATCCAGCTATTTTGCAATTGCTGGCCAATACCATTGCGCAAGGAGTTGCGGCGGGTAAAGACATCAGTTTGTGCGGTGAAATGGCGGGCGACCCCAGCCTCACCCGCTTATTGCTTGGTCTGGGTTTGCGGCAGTTCTCCATGCACCCCACCCAGATTTTGCGCGTCAAGCAAGAGGTGCTGCGTGCAGATGCAGGGCGCTTGGCGCCTTGGGCTCAGCGCGTCATGGCTGCTGAAGACCCTAGCGCCGACATACTGATCCCTTAAATCGATCCCCATACACTGTCGTCGGTATAGACGGTATCCAGCGGGAAGCGCTGTCCTCGTGCGTGGTCTTGTGCGCAGCGCAGCAGCAAGCGGCTGCGGTGACGAGCTTGTGTGGCTTGCATTTCCTCGATGCTCATCCAAAGTGTTCGCACAATCCCATCGTCAAGCGCTCTGTTGGCCTCATGCGCCCCCAAGACACCCGTGAAAGCAAAACGCAGGTAAGTGATGTCTTGGGCGGGTGTGTCAGACGTGGCTTGCTTTAAAAAACGTGACAAATAGATGCCCACCAACGCAGTCGGCGTGAAGTGGTAAGCCGTTTCCTCCAGCACCTCACGAAGGCAAGCTTGCACGGGCGATTCGTTGGGGTCTAGGTGACCGGCGGGGTTGTTGAACATCAAGCCATTGGGTGTGTGCTCTTCAACCAGCAAATACTTGCCGTCATTTTCAATAATGCCAGCGACGGTGACGCTGGGCTTCCATCTGTCCATCATGGTGCAAAATCACCCATTTGTCAGGGCGCCTTGTGAATCTGCGATGATTCTCGCCCATTGAGTGGAGGAGATAACCATGCGGATTGGCGTGCCTGCCGAAACCACGGCGGGCGAAACCCGTGTTGCCGTGACACCAGAGACGGCTAAAAAAATCATTGCCCAAGGGCATCAAGTGC
>CAMDKR010000059.1 GCA_945901225.1 Bordetella parapertussis
GGGCCACGGGCAGCTTTGGCGGAAGGCTCTGCACCCTCACCGCCTTCCATTGAGCTGACCAAGCCTTTGAAGCCGTATTGCTTGTAAAAATCAATCAGGCCTGCTTGATCGGGCGCTTGCATCACCACGCCCTCCAACGAAGGCAGGCCTGCAACGTGGACACTCAAATCGCAATCGGTTTTCATGGTGACGAGTTGCCGCCCGGTGGGCAGCCAGTCCCGCGCTTGGCGCAGGTTTTCACCGGCCACACCTTTGATTTCGTCAGCTCGCGCCATCAAGGCTTCGAGCGAGCCGTATTCCAGCAGCCATTTGGCCGCAGTTTTGGGGCCGACCTTGGCCACGCCGGGCACGTTGTCCACCGTGTCGCCCACCAAGGTTTGGTAGTCAATCATGAGCGATGGCGGCACGCCAAATTCTTCGGTCACGCCAGCCACATCGCGCTTTTTACCATTCATGGTGTCGATGATGGTGATGTGCTCATTGACCAATTGACTCAGGTCTTTATCGCCGCTGGAGACGATGACTTGCACGCCTTGTTGCGCCGCCATGTGGGCCAAGGTGGCGATCACATCGTCGGCTTCAACACCGGGCACATCCAAAAGTGGCCAACCCATGAGCCTGACCAAGCGGTGGATGGGTTCAATTTGACTTCGCAAATCGTCTGGCATGGGTGAGCGCGTGGCTTTGTAGGCGGGGTATATCTCGTCGCGGAAAGTGGGGCCTTTGGCATCAAACACGCACACCGCGTGGTGCGTGGGGTATTCGCGGCGCAGGCTTTGCAGCATATTGACCATGCCACGAATCGCGCCCGTGGCTTGGCTGGCCGGGTCATTGCGGTCCACCCGCAAATCGGGCATGGCATGAAAAGCGCGGTACAAATAGCTGGAACCGTCAACCAGCAACAGGGTGGGTGTGTCTTGCATGGGAAGGATTGTGCCTACAATCTCCGGTCTTCTTCCAGTAGCCGCTCAACTTAATCCACCATGGCCGTTTTCACCGAAGTTTCTGAGCAGCAAGCCCGCGATTTATTGGCAGATCTTTCTCTTGGCGAGTTAATCTCGTTGGAAGGCATCAGCAGCGGCATTGAAAACACCAATTATTTTTTGACCACCAACCAAGGCGAGTACGTTCTGACCTTGTTTGAGCGACTCAATCGCGAGCAACTCCCTTTTTATTTGTACTTGATGAAGCATCTGGCCGACCAAGGCATCGCTGTGCCTGCACCGCAAGCCAATGCCCAAGGTGATATCTTGCTCAGCGTCGCAGGCAAACCAGCCGCTGTTGTCAATCGTTTGGAAGGTAGCTCGCAGTTAGAGCCCAGCCCTGCGCATTGCCATGCCATGGGCACAACCTTGGCACACATGCACCTGACTGCCCGCAGTTACGAACATCAACAACCCAATTTGCGAGGCCTGTCGTGGTGGAACCAAACCGTTCCAGACATCTTGCCATTCCTGAACGAAGCGCAAGCCGCGACCTTGCAGCATGAGTTGGCTTTTCAAAACCATGTTCAATCAACTTTTGCTTACACAGCTTTGCCCAAAGGCGCAGTCCATGCCGATGCCTTTCGTAACAACGTGATGTTTGTTGACGATCAGTTAAGCGGCGTGTTTGATTTTTATTTCGCCGGTGTCGACAGTTGGTTGTTCGATTTGGGCGTGTGCCTCAACGACTGGTGTATCGATTTAGCAAGCGGTGCTTTTCACCCAGAGCATTTCACTGCCATGCTGCAGGGCTATGAATCGGTTCGACCTTTGTCAGCAGCTGAGAGAGCGCTTTTCAATCCCATGCTGCGTGCTGCAGCATTGCGTTTTTGGATTTCCCGTCTGTGGGATTTTCATTTGCCCCGAGAGGCCAGCCTGCTCCAAGCCCATGACCCTGGGCATTTTGAACGCGTGCTTCTCGCTCGTTTGCACAACCCTGTCACACTCTGACCCATGAAGCTTCAAATTGTTACTGCACGTACCGGAGTTGCTTGGGTCAAAGAAGGCATTCGCACTTTTTGGCGCCAACCCCTGGCCCTGAGTGGTTTGTTTTTTGTTTTTCTAGGGCTGATATCTCTGACCTCGTTGCTTCCCTATGTCGGGGCCTTTGCCGGCTTGATCCTTTTGCCCACGATGTCGCTGGGTTTGATGGCAGCGTCTCGTGAAGCCGTGCTCGGCAAATTCCCCATGCCTTCAGTATTGTTCATAGGATTTCGTGAAGGTCCTCTTCAGTCCCAACGCATGCTGCTGATTGGCTTTTGCTATGCCCTGTTGTTTTGCGTGATGTTGGCTTTGTCTTCTTTGCTTGATGGGGGTGAATTTGCCCGCATGTACTTATTGGGTGGCGAAATCAATGAAACCATCGCCACAGACAGCCGTTTTCAAGACGCAGTGATGTTGTCACTGCTGCTGTATTTGCCACTATCGGCTTTGTTCTGGCATGCTCCTGCGCTGATTCATTGGCATAAACAGCCTGTCGCGAAAAGCCTGTTTTTTAGCATCGTGGCGTGTATCAGCAACTGGCGTGCTTTTGCGCTGTTTGGCTTGACTTGGGTCTTGATCTTTGTCACCACCAGTCTGCTGCTAAGCGTTATCAGCATGCTGACGGACGATGGTCAACTCACTTTGATGCTGTTATTGCCTGCCATGTTGATGATGTCGGCGATGTTTTTTACATCTTGCTACTTCAGTTTCAGAGACTGTTTTGTCAGCGAACCTGTGCTGGCTTAAACCTGCGTCAACTTGGCCACCGACAAGGCCAACCACTTCACGCCATGCCTCGCAAATTTCACCTGTGCACGCGCATCTTCTCCCAGACCCTCGACAGAGACCACAGCACCCTCGCCAAACTTGGTATGAAACACTTGCAAGCCAGCACGTACCCACGCATTGGGACCACTGGCCTGCGCCGCTGCTCTCTGTGGCACTGCAGGTGGGGTGGCAGTGTAGAAGCCTGCACGTTGGTTGTCGGACTGGCCAAAACTTGCAGGCCTTGAACCCCACATCGCAGGAGCCAAACCTGTTTGGGGCGTCAACCACTTGAGCGTGTGCTCAGGCATCTCTTCAAAGAAACGGCTCTTGATGTTGTAGCGGGTTTGGCCATGCAGCATGCGTGTTTGCGAGTGGCTAAGGTAAAGCCGCTTGCGAGCACGGGTGATGGCCACATACATGAGGCGACGTTCTTCTTCCAGCCCCTCAAAGTCACTCATGGCGTTTTCATGGGGGAACAAACCTTCTTCCAAACCCGTGATGAACACACAATCAAACTCCAAGCCCTTGGCCGCATGCACCGTCATCAACTGCACCGCATCTTGGCCAGCCTGCGCTTGGTTGTCGCCTGACTCCAAGGCGGCGTGGGTCAAAAACGCCACCAAAGGCGACAAGGTTTCGCCGGTTTCTTCGTTGGGGGCACTGGCCTCACCGCGTGCAGCTTGCGCTGCTGCAAAGTCTGCTTGGCTTTGCATGGCTTCGTCCACTGGCAAAGCCACTGCGTCCTTACCAAAGCCTTCTTGGGTGACAAAGCTTTCTGCAGCATTCACCAATTCTTGCAAGTTCTCCACCCTGTCCGCGCCTTCGCGCTCAGCTTGGTAATGCTCGATCAGCTTGCTGTGGTCCAACACCAATTCAATGATTTGCCGCAGTGTTTGCCCCTGCGTTTGCTCACGCAACACATCGATCTTGGCAACAAAGGCTGACAAATTGGTACCCGCTTTGCCAGCGATGGTGCTGACCGCATCGTGCAAGGCACAACCAGTGGCACGCGCAGCGTCTTGCAATTGCTCGATGCTGCGTGCACCTATGCCACGTGGCGGGAAATTCACTACCCGCAAAAAGCTGGTGTCGTCACGCGGGTTTTCTAGCAAACGCAAATACGCCAAAGCATGTTTGATTTCAGCCCGCTCGAAAAACCGCAAACCGCCATACACGCGGTAAGGCATGGCGGCATTGAAAAGCGCCGTCTCAATCACGCGGCTTTGGGCATTGCTGCGATACAGCACCGCCACTTCACTGCGTGTAGCCACCCCTTTGCTACCGTCCCCGTCGCGACCATCGCGCAACAGTTGTTTGATTTCATCCACCATCCAGTGCGCCTCAGCCAAGTCGCCCGTGGACTCCATCACCCTAACCAACTCACCCGCACCTTGGGTGGTGTGCAGGTTTTTGCCTAGACGGGTTTTGTTGTGTTTGATGAGCTCATTGGCGGTATCCAAAATATGGCTATGGCTGCGGTAGTTTTGCTCGAGTTTGATTTGGTGCTGGACCGCGTACTCGCGCACAAAGTCAGCCATATTGCCCACCCGTGCACCGCGAAAAGCATAAATACTTTGATCGTCATCCCCCACCGCCAAAACTGCGCTGTGTGGGCCAGTGAGCAACTTGATCCAAGCGTATTGAAGTCGGTTGGTGTCTTGAAACTCATCAATCAATATATGCGTGAAGCGCTGTTGGTAATGCTCTCTTAAAGCATCGTTGTCACGCAGCAGTTCATAACTGCGCAACATCAACTCGCCAAAGTCCACCACCCCTTCGCGCTGGCACTGGTCTTCATACAGTTGGTAGATCTCCACTTTTTGGCGCGTCTCTGCATCGCGCACTTGCACGTCCTTGGGCCGCTGACCGTCTTCTTTGCAACCCGCAATAAACCACTGCAATTGCTTGGGTGGAAAGCGCTCATCATCAATATTGTGCTGCTTGCCCAATCGCTTGACCGCTGACAACTGGTCTTGGGTATCCAAAATTTGAAACGATTGAGGCAAGTTGGCTAATTTCCAATGTGCTCGCAAAAAACGGTTACATAAGCCGTGGAAAGTGCCAATCCACATGCCACGCACATTGACTGGCAACATGGCGCTCAATCGCGTCAACATCTCTTTGGCGGCCTTGTTGGTGAAGGTCACCGCCATCAAACTGCCGGCACTGGCTTGACGGGTTTGCAACAGCCAAGCAATGCGGGTGGTCAACACACGGGTTTTGCCCGAACCAGCACCTGCCAGTATGAGGGCGTGCTGGGCAGGCAAGGTGACAGCTGCCAATTGCTCATCATTCAAACCCTGCAGCAAAGGACTTTGCAGAGCGTGCGCGATAGCGGCGGGAGAAGGGTCAGATGAAAGCATGGCTCGATTGTAGGCAGGCCTACTTTGGATTCTGCGTAGAATCAATCACCGAGCCCAAGTTTCTTGTCGCTCGGTTTTTTTATGTCTGGAGCCTTGGCAATGGAAATTTTTGATTACGACAATATTCTCTTGCTACCGCGCAAATGCCGGGTGCAAAGCCGCTCAGAGTGCGACACATCGGTCACCTTAGGCCAACGCAGCTTTCGCTTGCCTGTGGTGCCTGCCAACATGAAAACGGTAGTGAATGAAAGTATTTGCGAATGGTTGGCCAAGAGCGGCTATTTTTATGTGATGCACCGCTTCGATTTGGACACTGTGCAGTTTGTGAAAGATTGCAAAGCCAAAAACATGTTTGCCTCTGTATCTCTTGGCGTCAAACAGGCAGATTACGACACCGTGGCGCAGTTGTTGGCACTGGGCTTGGTGCCCGACTACATCACCATCGACATTGCCCATGGCCACTCGGACAATGTGCAACGCATGATTGCACACCTGAAAGAAAAAATGCCTGAAGCTTTTGTGATTGCAGGCAATGTGGGGACCCCCGAGGCCATCATCGATTTGGAAACCTGGGGTGCAGATGCCACCAAGGTGGGCATTGGCCCTGGCAAGGTGTGCATCACCAAACTCAAAACCGGCTTTGGCACGGGCGGCTGGCAGTTGTCGGCACTGAAGTGGTGTGCAAGGGTTGCCACCAAGCCCATCATTGCGGATGGCGGCATTCGCGAACACGGTGATATTGCCAAAAGCATCCGCTTTGGTGCCTCCATGGTGATGATCGGCTCCATGCTGGCAGGTCACGAAGAAAGTCCCGGGCAAACGGTTGAAGTCGATGGCAAGTTGTACAAAGAGTATTACGGCTCAGCGTCGGACTTCAACAAGGGTGAATACAAGCATGTGGAAGGCAAGCGCATCTTGGAGCCCATCAAAGGCCGACTCCAAGACACCATGCGCGAAATGCAAGAAGACTTGCAAAGCTCGATTTCTTACGCGGGTGGCACCAAGCTGATGGATATCCGCAAAGTGAACTATGTGATTTTGGGTGGTGCCAATGACGGCGAACACCTGCTGATGTAAGCTCAATACCATGACCCTGCTCAAAGCCCCTGAACTTCTCCTGCCAGCCGGTTCCCTGGACAAAATGCGTGCCGCCTACGACTTTGGTGCGGATGCGGTGTACGCGGGTCAACCGCGCTATTCGCTGCGTGCTCGTAACAATGAATTCCGCTTAGAGCAAATTGGCATCGGCATTGCCGAAGCGCATGCGCGGGGCAAGAAGTTTTTCGTCACCAGCAATTTGCTGCCGCATAACGACAAGGTGCGCACCTATATGCGGGACATTGAGCCCGTCATCGCCATGAAGCCTGATGGCTTGATCATGGCTGACCCTGGTCTCATCATGATGGTGCGAGAAAAGTGGCCCGAGGTGCCCATTCATTTGTCGGTACAAGCCAACACTGTGAATTGGTCCGCCGTAAAGTTTTGGCAAAAGGTGGGCGTCACGCGCATCATCTTGTCGCGTGAACTCAGCTTGGACGAGATTGAAAAAATCCGCCAAGAATGTCCCGACATGGAGCTTGAAGTGTTTGTCCATGGGGCTTTGTGTATTGCCTACTCGGGGCGTTGTTTGTTGTCGGGCTATTTCAATCGGCGTGACCCTAACCAAGGCACTTGCACCAACGCCTGCCGTTGGAGTTACAGCACCCAAGCCAGCACCAGCAACCCCAACACCGGCGAAGCCATGGCGATTCCCATGGAGGCAGATTTCGACTTTGCCAAGTCGCAACAAGAAGCCGAGCAAAGTTTCTCTGCTTGTGGTGATGGTGTGCGTCATCCTGCAGCGGACAACATTTATTTGTTGGAAGACAAAGGTCGTCCTGGCCAACTCATGCCCATCATGGAAGACGAGCATGGCACTTACATCATGAACAGCAAAGATTTGCGTGCGGTGGAGTATGTCGAGCGCCTTGCCCAAATTGGTGTGGATTCGCTCAAAGTGGAAGGACGCACCAAATCGCTCTATTACGTATCACGCACTGCTCAGGTCTATCGCCGTGCGATTGACGATGCGGTGGCTGGCAGGCCTTTCAACCCTGAGCTCATCACCGAACTCGATGGTTTAGCCAACCGGGGTTACACCGCTGGTCTGCTGGATCGCCGCCCCGCCAACGATTACCAAAACTACGAAACCGGTCACTCAGTCGGTCACCGCAGCCAGTTTGTCGGTGAAGTGCGTGGCGTGGCCGATGGTTGGGCAGAAATCGAAACCAAAAATAAATTCTCAGTGGGCGACCGCATTGAAATCATTCACCCCAGTGGCAACCGCGTCGTCACGCTAGAGCAGATGAAAGACAAAAACGGTACGGCCATTGAAGTGGCTGCAGGAAGCCCCACGCATGTGTGGATTCCCATGGAAGGTCCAGCCGACGGCGGTTTGTTGGCGCGGCTTTTATAAGGCCTTGGCTGTTTCCACGTACTCTTCAATTTGATCGAAATTCAAGTACTTGTAAATCTTGCTGCCATCGGCGTTGATCACGCCCATGTCGGCCAAGTACTCGGCTTGGGTGGGAATACGCCCGAGCTTGGAACAAATCGCTGACAACTCGGCCGAGCCCAAATACACGTTGGTGTTTTTGCCCAAACGGTTGGGGAAGTTGCGGGTGCTGGTCGACATCACCGTCGCGCCCTCTTTCACCTGGGCTTGGTTACCCATGCACAGGCTGCAGCCAGGCATTTCCATGCGTGCGCCAGCGTTGCCGAACACACCGTAATGGCCTTCTTCGGTGAGTTGCTGCGCGTCCATTTTGGTGGGCGGCGCCATCCACAATTTCACGGGGATGTCGCGCTTGCCTTCCAGCAATTTGGACGCTGCACGGAAGTGGCCGATGTTGGTCATGCACGAACCAATGAACACCTCGTCGATCTTGGCTCCGGACACATCGCTCAAGGTCTTGGCGTCATCGGGGTCGTTGGGGCAGCACACGATGGGCTCTTTGATCTCGCTCAAATCGATCTCGATCACCTCGGTGTACTCGGCGTCTTTGTCGGCTTGCAAGAGTTGCGGATTGGCCAGCCAAGCTTCCATGGCTTGGATGCGACGGCCAATGGTGCGTGCATCGGCATAACCCTGGGCGATCATGTTTTTCAACAACACGATGTTGCTGTTGATGTACTCGATGACTGGCTCTTTGTTCAGGTGCACGGTGCAACCAGCGGCACTGCGCTCGGCAGAAGCGTCGGACAACTCAAAGGCTTGCTCCACCTTCAAATCGGGCAGGCCTTCGATTTCCAAAATACGGCCCGAGAAAATGTTTTTCTTGCCCTTTTTCTCAACGGTGAGCAGCCCTTTTTTGATCGCATACAGCGGAATGGCGTGCACCAAATCGCGCAAGGTCACGCCGGGTTGCATCTGGCCTTTGAAGCGCACCAGCACGCTCTCGGGCATGTCCAAAGGCATCACGCCGGTGGCTGCGGCAAAGGCCACCAAACCCGAACCCGCTGGGAAGCTGATGCCCACGGGGAAGCGGGTATGGCTGTCGCCACCCGTGCCCACGGTGTCGGGCAAGAGCATGCGGTTGAGCCACGAGTGGATGATGCCGTCGCCAGGCTTCAAGCTGATGCCGCCACGGTTGCTAATGAACTCGGGCAGTTCATGGTGCATCTTCACGTCCACAGATTTGGGATAAGCCGCTGTATGGCAAAAAGATTGCATCACCAAATCGGCGCTGAAGCCCAAACACGCCAAGTCTTTCAACTCGTCGCGGGTCATCGGGCCAGTGGTGTCTTGCGAGCCCACCGAGGTCATGCGCGGTTCGCAATAGGTGCCGGGCAACACGCCTTGGCCTTCGGGCAAACCGCAAGCGCGGCCCACCATTTTTTGCGCCAGCGTGAAACCTTTGCCGTGGCTTTGGGGCACGGCGGGCAAGCGGAACAAGGTTGATGGCGGCAGACCCAAGGCTTCACGCGCTTTGGCGGTCAGGCCGCGACCAATGATCAAGGGAATGCGGCCACCGGCGCGCACTTCGTCAAACAGCACCTCGCTTTTCACGGTGAAGCTGGCGATTTCTTTGCCGTC
>CAMDKR010000060.1 GCA_945901225.1 Bordetella parapertussis
CACAGGGCGTGGTTCGCTGAAAGTGCGGGCGCGTTGGGTGATTGAAGACTTGGCCCGTGGCCAATGGCAGTTGGTGGTGACCGAATTGCCACCCGGTGTCAGCAGCCAAAAGGTGTTGGAAGAAATTGAAGAGCTCACCAACCCCAAGGTGAAGACCGGCAAAAAAGCGCTGAGCCCAGAGCAAACCCAACTCAAAACCACCATTCTTGCGGTCTTGGATGGGGTGCGCGACGAGTCCAGCAAAGACGCGCCGGTGCGCTTGGTGTTCGAGCCCAAAACCCGCACCATTGAACAGCAAGAACTCATCACCACCTTGCTGGCCCACACCAGCTTGGAAAGCTCATCCTCCATCAACCTGACCATGGTCGGTTTGGACGGCCGCCCCGTGCCCAAAACCCTGCGCCAAATGCTGGAGGAGTGGATTGCGTTCAGGCAAACCACGGTGCAGCGGCGTTCGCAATTTCGCTTGGACAAGGTGCTGGCGCGTATCCACATCTTGGAAGGTCGCCAGTTGGTGTTGCTCAACATCGACGAGGTGATTCGCATCATCCGCCACAGCGACGAACCCAAACCTGCGCTGATCGAACGCTTCAAGCTGTCGGAGCGCCAAGCCGACGATATTTTGGACATCCGCTTGCGCCAATTGGCGCGGCTGGAAGCCATCAAGATCGAGCAAGAGCTCAAAGAATTGCGCGAAGAGCAGGGCCGTTTGGAAGACATTTTGGGCAGCGCCACCTCGCTGCGCCGCTTGATGGTGAAAGAGATCGAAGCCGACGCCAAAACCTTTGCCGATGCACGTCGCACCCTGATCCAAGAAGAGAAAAAAGCCGTGGCTGAAGTCAAGGTGGTTGATGAACCCGTCACCGTGGTGGTGTCTGCCAAAGGTTGGGTGCGTGCCCGTACCGGCCACGGCCACGACCCGATGGGCTTTGCCTTCAAAGCCGGCGACGAGTTGTACGACACCTTCGAGTGCCGCACCGTGGACCAACTGATTGCCTTTGGCTCCAACGGACGTGTCTACTCGGTGCCGGTGGCGCAGCTGCCTGGTGCCAGGGGCGATGGCCAACCCGTCACCACCTTGGTGGACGTGGAAGCCGGAACCCAGTTGGTGCATTACTTTGCAGGCCCAGGCACTCTCACCTTGTTGCTCAGCGGCTCGGGCGGTTATGGTTTTGTGTGTTGCATCGACAACTTGATTTCCCGCAACAAAGGCGGCAAGGCTTTCATCAGTCTGGGCGAGGGCGAAACCGTCTGCTGCCCCTCTTTGGTGGGCGGTGGTAACGGCGAAACACCGCTGCCCATCGCCACCCATGTGGCCTGTGCCTCCACCGGCGGACGCATCCTGACGTTTCCCATCACCGAACTCAAAGCCATGGAAAAAGGCGGCAGGGGTTTGATGCTGATCGACTTGGAAGACAAAGACAGCTTGGCCGGTGCCGCGGCTTACACCCGCAGCGTGTGCATTGTGGGCGTGGGGCGTGGCGGCAAAGACCGTGAGGAAACACTGGAAATACGAAGTCTGAACAATGCACGTGCGGCAAGAGCCCGTAAAGGCAAGGCGGCGGACTTGGGTTTCAAACCCACCACGGTGCTTCGGGTCGAATAAAGCCAACTTGTCTCCTAATAGAAAGAACGTGATGCGTATTCAAAGTTTGGCGCTTGGCTGTGTTTTCAGTTTGTTTGTCATGGTGAGTGCAAAGGCTGTTTATGCCCAAGGTACCGCACCCAAGGCTCAAGCCAGACCAGCGCTGACGGTAACCGTCACCCGTGCGCAAACCCAAAACTTATCTCAACGCGTGAGCGCCAACGGCACCGTAGCAGCTTGGCAGGAGGCGAGCATTGGCGCAGAAATTGGTGGTTTGCGTCTCACCGAGGTGCGTGTCAATGTGGGCGACCAAGTCAAGGCGGGTCAAGTGCTGGCGGTGTTTGCTGCTGATAACGTGCTGGTTGAAATCAACCAAGCCAAGGCCGCCATGAATGAAGCCAAGGCAGTGGCCGCAGAAGCCCAAGCCAACGCGGATCGCGCCAGGGCTTTGCAACCCAGTGGCGTCATCAGTGCCCAACAGTTCAACCAAAGCCTGACAGCAGAAGCTACCGCCAAAGCACGTGTCGAGTCTGCTCAAGCCTTGATGGCGGTGCATGAGTTGCGTTTGCGTCAAACCCAAGTCAAAGCGCCTGACAGCGGCGTCATTTCAAGCCGCAGCGCCAGTGTGGGTGCGGTCGTGGGTTTGGGCACCGAGTTGTTTCGACAGATTCGTGGCAACCGTTTGGAGTGGCGTGCTGACATGGTGTCCTCCGATTTGTTTCAAATCAAGCCAGGGCAAAAGGTATCTATCCAAAGTGCGGCTGGTGGCACTGTCACCGGCACTGTACGCATGGTGGCGCCTACCGTGGACGGGCAAAACCGCACTGGCACGGTGTATGTCGATTTACCCCCCAACGCGATGTCCTCGCTCAAACCTGGCATGTATGCGCGGGGTGATTTCGAGTTTGGTTCCTCCACTGCGGCAATGGTTCCCCAACAATCCGTGGTAATTCGCGATGGCTTTTCACAAATTTTTGTGGTGCAAGCCGATCAAAGGGTCAAGCTGTATAAAGTCAATTTAGGGCGTCGCCAAGGCGAGTGGCTGGAGGTCACCTCTGGACTCCCCGCTGAGGCCAATGTGGTGGTGCGAGGTGCAGGTTTTTTGACCGCGGGAGACTTGGTCAAAGTGGTTGCTGAAACCCCTGCAGCGAGTAACCCTGCTGCTGTCAAGCCATGAACGTTTCAGCTTGGTCTATTCGCAACCCCGTCCCCTCGGTGGTGTTGTTTGTGTTGCTGACTTTTGCCGGTTTGCTGTCCTTCAACCATATGAAGGTGCAAAACTTCCCTGACTTGGATTTGCCCACCATCGTCATCACCGCTGCCTTGCCAGGCGCTGCACCGGTGCAAATGGAGACCGAGGTTGCCCGAAAAATTGAGAACGCGGTGGTCTCGGTTTCGGGTTTGAAAAACCTGTACACCAAGATTCAAGATGGCAATGTGCTCATCACCTGCGAATTTCGCATTGAAAAGTCGGTACAAGAGGCGCTTGATGAAGTGCGTTCTGTGGTCAATGGTGTGCGTGGCGACTTGCCCCCCGATTTGCTCGATCCCATGGTTCGCAAACTCGAATTCACCGGTGGGCCGGTTTTGGCTTTCACCATCGCGTCCACCGAATTGGACAACGAGGGTTTGAGCTGGTTTGTCGACCAAACCGTGACCCGCCGCTTGTTGGCCGTCAAAGGCGTTGGTGCAGTCACCCGTGTGGGTGGTGCAAACAGGCAGGTTGAAATTGCCCTCGACCCACTGCGACTGCAAGCTTTGCATTTGACGGTGGCTGATGTGTCGCGGCAGTTGCGCCAAGTGCAAGGCGAAAGCTCAGGGGGACGTACCGATTTGGGCGGCTTTGAGCAATCCATGCGCACCTTGGCCACGGTGAGTTCTGCGGCTGAACTGGCCGATATTGAATTGGCTGTGGGCAATGGTAGGCGTATACGTTTACGCGATATCGCCACCATCAGCGACACGGTGGCGGAACAGCGTTCCTCGGCTTTTTTGAATGGTAAACCGGTGGTGGGTTTTGAAGTGGCGCGTAGCCGCGGCACCAGTGAGGTGGAAGTAGGCGAGGCGGTTTTCAAAGCCTTGGATGAGTTACGCCAAGCACACCCTGGCATTTCTTTCACCACGGCGTTTGATTTCGTCACCCCTGTGAAAGAAGAATACCGCGCTTCGCTTATCTTGTTATACGAAGGCGCAATTTTGGCCGTGCTGGTGGTATGGCTGTTTTTACGCGATGTGCGGGCAACCTTTGTGTCTGCGGTGGCCTTGCCCTTGTCGGTCATTCCCGCTTTCATTGCCATGGACTACCTCGGGTTTTCTATCAACGTCATCACCTTGTTGGCACTGTCATTGGTGGTGGGTATCTTGGTCGACGACGCGATCGTCGAGGTGGAAAATATTGAGCGGCATTTGTACATGGGCAAGACGCCTTTTCAAGCCGCGATGGAAGCTGCCGATGAGATTGGCTTGGCGGTGATTGCCACCACCTTCACCTTGGTGGCTGTGTTCTTGCCCACCGCATTCATGAGCGGTGTGCCGGGCAAGTTCTTCAAGCAGTTTGGTTGGACTGCGGCGTTGGCGGTGTTTGCTTCCCTTGTTGTTGCGAGGGTGCTGACACCCATGATGTCGGCATATATGCTCAAGCCGCCCAAGCACGCCGCTGTGACTCCTTTTTGGATGCCCGCCTATTTGAAACTGGTGCGTTGGTGTCTACGTTATCGCTTTTGGACAGCCTTGGCAGCAGCCAGTTTTTTTGTGGGTTCGCTGATGTTGATCCCTTTGTTGCCCACCGGTTTTCTTCCAGCCGACGACAACTCGCAAACCCAGGTATATCTGGAGTTGCCGCCTGGTTCCACCTTGAGTCAGACCGTTCAAGCCAGCGAAGCGGTCAGGCAACAGTTGCAGCAAGTGCCAGAAATTCAAAGCATTTACACCACTGTGGGGGGAGGTTCGGCTGGTACCGACCCCTCCATGCCGCAAGCGGCGGCCCAAACCACCTTGGCCACTTTGACCATTCAGTTGTTACCGCGTGGTGAGCGACCTAGAAAAGGTGTCATCGAACAGCGAATTCGTGAACGTTTGAACGCTGTGCCTGGGGTGCGCTACAAAGTGGGCCTAGGCGGTGCAGGTGAAAAATACCTGGTCATGCTCACTGGTGAAGACCCAGTTGCTTTGCAAGCCTCTGCCACCGCCTTCGTGCGTGATTTACGCACCGTACCCGGTTTGGGTTCCATTAACTCCAGCGCCAGTTTGGTCAGACAAGAAATTGCTGTTCGCCCAGACTTTGCGCGTGCAGCCGATCTTGGCGTCACCAGTGCGGCCATTGGCGAGACATTGCGCATCGCCACGGTCGGCGATTACAACGCAGCTTTGCCAAAGCTGAATTTGGCGCAACGCCAAGTGCCCATCATGGTCAAGTTGGCCGACAGTGCTCGCCAAGATTTGGATGTGCTGGGTCGATTGAGTGTGCCCGGCGCTAAAGGCCCGGTGATGCTGGCAGAGGTGGCCACCTTGAGTTTGAGCGGAGGCCCTGCCTTGATTGAGCGTTACAACCGCACCCGCAACATTGTGTTTGTGATTGAGTTGTCAGGCGTTGGCCTAGGCGACGCCAAAAACTTGGTTAACCAATTGCCCAGCATTCGCGACTTGCCCAGTGGCGTTAGGTTGGTGGAAGTGGGGGACGCAGAAATCATGGGCGAGTTGTTTGCAAGCTTTGCCTTGGCCATGTTGACAGGCATTTTGTGTATCTACTTGGTGCTGGTGCTGCTGTTCAAAAGCGTGTTGCACCCCATCACGATTTTGGCGGCTTTGCCACTCTCATTGGGTGGGGCATTCGTCGCTCTATTGATCACTGGAAAAAGCTTTTCCATGCCCTCGCTCATTGGTTTGATCATGCTGATGGGCGTGGCCACCAAAAACTCCATTTTGTTGGTGGAATACGCCATCGTGGCGCAGCGAGACAGTGGTTTGAACCGCTTTGATGCATTGATGGACGCTTGTCAAAAGCGTGCCCGCCCCATTGTCATGACCACCATTGCCATGGGCGCGGGCATGTTGCCTATTGCTGCAGGTTGGGGTAGTTCCGACCCCAGTTTCCGCTCACCCATGGCGGTCGCGGTGATTGGTGGTTTGATCACCTCCACCTTTCTCAGCCTGCTGGTCATACCTGCGGTGTATTTGTATATCGACGATTTGGGATTGCTGATAGCGCGTTTGTGGCGGCGTGTGACTTGAGTCTTGTCATTGCTTCGCTCGCAATGACGGTTTAGTGCAATTCGGCGATCAGCTCAATTTCAACGCAGGCGCCACGGGGGAGCTGCGCAACACCAAAAGCACTGCGGGCATGGGTACCGGCTTCGCCCAACACCTGACCGAAGAGCTCTGAGCAACCATTGGTGACCAAGTGGTGTTCGGTGTAATCGGGGCTGGAGTTGACCAAGCTCATCACTTTCACGATGCGCTTGATGCGGTGCAAGTCGCCGCCTGTGGCGACATGCAAGGTGCCCAACAAATCGATGGCGACCGATCGAGCCGCAATTTGACCCAAAGCCGTGTCCATATTGGTACCCAGCTGTCCGACCCAAGGGTGGCCGTCTTGCTTGGCGATATGGCCGCTGACAAACACCAAATTCCCTGTTTGTACAAAGGAAACATAGGCAGCAACCGGCGCGGTCAATGGAGGCAAGACGATGTGCAGTTCTTTGAGTCGTTGGTAAATATCCATGAGGGTCTCCTGAAAAACAAGTTTGACCTGAGTGTAAAGTGAGGAAATGAAGGCAAACCCATCCAATACTTTGCTCAAGTTATGCACGGTCAGGTCGATCCAAAGGCTATGAAGATATTTTCTCTTTCCCGCTTAGCTTTCACAGCTCTTTTGTTGCTCAGCCCCTTGGCCCATGCCCAATGGGATGAACTGACCAAAGACGAAGAAGTGTTCTATGGTTGGGACAAGGAGTCGGTGCAAACCGTCCATGTCTCGCGCCTGGTATGGGCCATCACCAACTTGACCACTCCGACCAAGTTCGGAACTGGTGAGGACTTCCAGTCCGTCCTGACACGGTACCGCATCAATTGCAGAACCGATACTTTTTTGAAATTATCAGAAAGTATTTACACGCTGCCCAACGGCAAGGGCAAGGAAATATTCACTGTGGACAAACCCGATTGGCGTCCTAATGACACAGCAATTCGGCCTGGAACGCATATAGCACTTCTGAAAAAACAGATTTGCGCTCCCACCCAAACCGCCTCGGCTGAGTAAATATCTCTTCAACGCTTTGCCTGTTGCAAAGCTGTTTGAAGGGACCTAGACCTGTACCTCCCCACTCCATGGCTGTCATGGCTGAGTCCCTTGCTGCTGGCATGGGTCTTGGGCAATGCTTTGCAATTGTTTCAAGCAGAGCTAGGCAGCACTTGGCACTATCTTTGGCCAGTGCTCGGTGCGGGTTTGCTGTGCTGGGCGGTCCTCAAGGCCAGTCGCTGTGCATCACCCAACACATTTCCCGCCTTTTTGCGGCTGTGTATTTGCTGCGCCAGCGCCATGGCAGCCGTGTCGGCTTTGGCGTATGCCAGCGTGGGTTGGCGAGCGCTTGCCTATCAACAAAACGCCTTGCCCTTCGAGATGCAAGGCATAGACCTCGAGGTGATTGGCACCGTGGTCAGCCTGCCGCAACGCCATGCCGATGGTTGGCGTTTTCGCTTTGAAGCCTCTCAGGCCGTTCTCCACGGCAGCACGGTCAAGGTTGACATCCCCGCTTTGCTACAACTGGGTTGGTATACCTATGACAAATCGGGTCAGCAAGCCTTACCCGCTATCCGTGCGGGGCAGGTATGGCGACTCCCGCTTCGATTAAAGCAACCCCACGGCTTGGTCAACCCGGGCGGGTTTGACATGGAACTGTGGTTTTGGCAGCAGGGTATCCATGCCTTGGCCTCTGTGCGAACGTCTGCCCAGAGTTCTGAACCCGTGTTACTGGGTCAAAGCAGTGATTGGGCGATGGTTCATTGGCGACAGTCGGCCCGCGATGGCATACAGCAAAGCGTGAGCGAGGTGCGCTGGGCGGCGATTGTCTCGGCCTTGTTGGTGGGAGATCAATCTGGGCTGGACAGGGCTGACTGGGACGTGTTTCGTGCCACTGGCGTGGCGCATTTGATGAGCATCTCGGGCTTGCACATCACCTTGTGGGCATGGGTGGCACGGTGGTTGATTCAGCGGCTTTGGCGCTACAGCGATCTGTGGGGTCGCTCTTGGTGTTTATGGGTGCCAGCGCCCCATGCAGCGCAATGGGGTGGCTTGTTACTTGCCACTTTGTATGCGGTTTTCAGCGGTTGGGGGGTTCCTTCGCAAAGAACGGTTGCCATGTTGGCTACCTTTTGTGTGCTGCATTACCAAGCCCTGCGTTGGCCCTTGCATACCCAATGGTTGTTGGCCATGGTGGTGGTGTTGCTCATCGACCCTTGGGCTTTGATGCAAGCTGGCTTTTGGTTGAGCTTTGTGGCGGTAGGCATGCTTTTCATGACACAAGCGACCCCAAACAAACCAAGACTGAGTGGCTATGCGTGGTCCTTGGTTCAAGAACAATGGCGACTTAGCGTGTGTCTGGCTCCCTTGGGCATGGTGTTGTTTCAGCAAGTCTCGTTGGTGGGCTTGTTCGCCAATTTATTGGCGATACCTTGGGTCACTTGGGTGGTCACGCCATTGGCCTTTGCCGGTTTGCTTTGGCCGCCACTGTGGCAAGCCAGCGCCTGGGCTGCCCAAGTGTTTCATGCTTTGCTAAAGCCTTTGGCGGACTTACCATGGGCGGTCTGGTCCCACTCAGCACCGCCTTGGTGGGTAGCCGCGGTGGGCTTGGTCGGCGCTGTCATGTGGGCTTGGCGCTGGCGAGGTTTGCCTCGCTGGATGGGTTTGCTGCTGCTGCTGCCTTCCCTGTGTTGGCCACCCACTCGCCCGCCTTTAGGCAGCGTCGAATTGCTGGCGGCCGATGTGGGGCAAGGCAATGCGGTTTTGGTTCGCACCGCACATCACAGCCTGTTGTTTGACGCTGGACCTCGCTATGGCAGCGAAAGCGATGCGGGTGAGCGGGTATGGCTGCCCTTGTTGCAGCGCATGGGTGAGCGCCTGCATGTCTTGATGTTGAGTCACCAAGACGCTGACCACACCGGCGGCGCGCTCACCGTTCATTTGTCTCAGCCGCAGGCTGAGGTACTGAGTTCCATCACCACCGATCACTGGCTGGGCAAAAGCTTGCCCATGAAACGCTGCGAAGCAGGTCAGTCGTGGCAATGGGACGGGGTGGCGTTTGAGGTGCTGCATCCCTTGTCGAAAGACTATGACAAGCTCTTGCCACCTAACGCTCGCAGTTGCGTGCTGCGCATACACGCTCAGGGGCAAACCATGCTGCTAGCGGCTGATATTGAGGCACTGCAGGAAAGTTCATTGGTGGAACGCATGGGGGATGCTTTGCGCGCGGATATCTTGTTGGTGCCGCACCACGGCAGCAAAACATCGTCTACACATGCATTTTTAAATGCAGTTCAACCCCGCATCGCTTGGGTGCAAGCAGGATACCGAAACCGCTACGGC
>CAMDKR010000061.1 GCA_945901225.1 Bordetella parapertussis
AGCCAAAACCATCATCGTCAACAAACGCTCCATGGCCGCTGGTTATGCCGGTTTGGACAACGAGTTGTTCTACATGGACAAAACCATGATGGTGTTTGGCGACGCCAAGAAGGTGGTGGAAGACATGGTCAAGGCTGTCGAATAAGCCCATCGTTTTGCACAGACAACCGCCATGAGACCTATCGCCATCATGGCGGCTATGCAAGAGGAGATGGTGGGCCTCACAAGCGCCTTAAGTGATGCGCGCACCATCAACAACGGGTCTAGACAATTCACCACAGGCACTGTGCATGGCCAGCCTGTGGTGCTGGTTTTGTCGCGTATTGGCAAAGTGGCTGCGGCCACCACGGCGACAGCTTTGGTTGAGCGGTTTGACGTCAGTGCCATCGTATTCACTGGGGTGGCTGGTGGCCTTGCTAGCGGCGTGAATGTGGGCGATATGGTGGTGGCATCCGAGTTCATTCAGCACGACATGGACGCATCTCCCTTGTTTCCCCCCTTGGAAATCCCCATGTACGGGCGGGCCGTTTTCCTAACGGACGCTGGTTTGACAGAAAGCTTGAGAGCGGCGGCGCAAGGTCTTTTGAACAACCTTTCCCAATGGGTAGACCGTGATACCTTGCACGCCTTGCATGTGCAGTCACCCAAGGTGCATTCGGGCTTGGTTCTGAGTGGCGACCGCTTTGTGTCGACTTCTGCAGAAAGCCAAGCGCTGCAAAAGCGCTTACCCTTGGCGTTGGCCGTGGAAATGGAGGGTGCGGCAGTCGCTCAGGTGTGTCACGACTATGGCGTCCCATTTGCCGCGGTACGTACCATTTCGGACCGTGCAGATGACCACGCCACCATCGACTTCAGCCGCTTTATCCAAGAGGTGGCCAGTCGCTACACATCCGCCTTGATTGGCGCGTGGATGGCCTGCCGCTGAGGAGCGTTTTATTTCAACCAACCGCGCTTGCGGAAGTACCACATAGGTACCACGGCACTGGCCACCATCAGTAGAACCGCATACCCATAGCCAAACGACCATTGCAACTCGGGCATGAATTGAAAGTTCATGCCGTAGACGCTAGCGATCAAGGTAGGTGGCAGCAAGGCCACACTGGCTACCGAGAAGATCTTGATGATCTTGTTTTGGTTGATATTGATGAAACCCACCGTCGCATCCATCAAGAAGTTGATCTTGTCGAATAAAAAGGCGGTGTGGCTGTCAAGCGAGTCGATGTCACGCAAAATTTGACGTGCATCGTCAAATTGCTCGGCATTCAACATGCGCAAACGCATGGCAAAACTCAAAGCGCGACGGGTGTCCATCATGTTGCGGCGAATGCGCCCATTCAAGTCTTCTTGTCGCGCAATCGCACCGAGTACCTCGCCTGCCAAGGCGTCCGTCACATCGCCCGACAAAACCATTTTGCTGACTTTTTCTAATTCGTCATAAATGCCCTCAAGGGTGTCAGCAGAGTATTCGGCGTCGACGGAGAACAGTTCAAGCAACACGTCTTTGGCATCTTCAATCAAGCCAGGGGCGCGGCGTGCTCGCAAACGCAACAAACGGAAAACGGGCAGGTCTTCATCGTGAATGGAGAACAATACGCCGTGGCTGTTGAGCGTGTCGTTGTGGCGGTTCAAGATAAAGGCCACCCGTACGGCGCGAGGCTCTTCGATATCGGCAATTAAAAAGTCGGAACGGATATGCAGTTCACCGTTGTCTTCTTCATAAAAACGCGCTGACTCTTCAATGTCCTCGTCCATGGCGTCTTCTGGAATATGGACGCCAAAGTGCTGACTGATCCAGCGCTTTTCTTCTGTTGTGGGCGACTCTAAGTCAACCCAAATAGGGCGAAATTGCGAGAGTTCTTGTTGGGAAGAAATTTCTTCTTGAAACAAGCGGCCATTGGCCAGCGAAAAAATATTGAGCATGGCAATTCTCAGTGCGTGAAGGGGAGAAGAAAAAGGTGGTGTACGCTTTCGATTCCGCCCGGCCTGATGCCAGTGAACCGAAAGCTACCAACTAGGGTAGGTTTCCAAGGAGGGCTCTCCAAAGCTATTGAACTCGGAATTATTACACCGACGCACAAGCAAGTGCGTATCGGACTGTTAGAGTGTCTGGTTTGTCACCACACTTTTATGCATACAGTTTTGACGCCGCGCCGTGAATTTTGGCTATTGCTTACCTTGGCCGGCATCCAGTTCACCCATGTGCTGGATTTCATGATCATCATGCCCTTGGGGCCTCAGTTGCGCGACTTGTTTTCCATCAACGACGCGCAATTTGGCTTTTTGGTGTCGGCTTACACCTTTGCCGCAGGAGCGTCAGGATTGTTGGCCGCCTCGTTTGTCGATCGGTTCGAGCGCAAACGTTTGCTCTTGGTGCTTTACTTGTTGTTCGGTTTGACAACGCTTGCCTGTGCCTTGGCGCCAAGCTATGGCTTGTTAATGGCCTCGCGTATCGCTGCCGGCACTTTTGGCGGCATCTTGTCCGCCATGACACAAACAGTGATTGGGGACGTGATTCCTTTTGAGCGGCGTGGACGGGCAACCGGGTTTGTGATGACATCGTTTGCCATGGCAACCGTGGTGGGCGTACCCAGTGGCTTGTTCTTGGCCAATATGGGTGGTTGGCACAGTCCTTTTTTTGCAATTGCGGTGATGTGTGCCATCGTTGGTGTGATGGCCGTGATGTGTTTGCCTCGACTTGATGCGCATGTGGCCAAGGCACAAGGGCAACAAGTCTCTTATGCGATGCAGCAAGTATGGGCGGACCCCAATCACCGCAGAGCTTTATGGATGTCGGCTGCGATGATGTTTGCAGGCTTCACCATCATTCCCTACATCACTATTTACACCCAAGCCAATCAGGTGCTCACATTGGACGAAATCCCCTATATCTATTTGTGTGGCGGAACCGTGACTTTGCTGACGGCACGTTGGATTGGCCGCCTGAGTGACCGGGTGGGCAAGCGAAAAATGTTTCAACGCATGCTGCTGTTGGCCATTGTGCCTATGACCATCACCACCTTGATGCAACCAGCCCCTCTGCCTTTGGTTTTGATGGTGTTTGCAGGTTTCTTTTTTTGCATGAATGCTCGAATGATCCCTGGCATGGCCATGCTGACCTCGGCAGCTCAACCACAGTGGCGGGGCACATTCATGTCCCTGAACGGAGCTTTTCAGTCTGTTTCCATTGGGCTGGCGTCTTGGCTTGGCGGGGTGCTTATTCAGCGCGATGCCAATGGTCACGTCACCCACTTTTGGCTTTGCGCCTTGGTAGGCATGGCCTCAACCTTGTTGGCTTTATGGCTTTCTAGGCGTGTGGAAATGCACAGCGCCCCCACGAATTCCTTGGCTTAAGCGGGCTTTGTCCCCTGACTTGCCTTAGACAAGCTGGTCGCCGCTCAGGGGAATTGCTTTTTAACGAAACTCAGCGCATAGTGGGGGTGCCTGTCTTCTGTCTGGCATGTTGCTTGATAAAACAGTCAGGTACTTTTCTGGAGGAGTCGTATGAATTTGACGATCAGCGGTCATCATCTTGAAGTCACCCCAGCCCTGCGCGGCTATGTCACACAAAAACTCGATCGCATCAAGCGGCATTTCGACCAAGTGGTCGATGTGCGAGTGATCCTCAGCATCGAAAAGCAAAAAGAGAAAGAGCGCAGGCAGCGAGCTGAATGCAATATCCATGTCAAAGGCAGCGATTTGTTCGCGGAGTCTTGCAGCGAGGACTTGTACGCGGCGGTCGATGAGTTGGTCGACAAATTGGACAGGCAAGTGGTGCGCCACAAAGACCGCTTGCAAGACCATGGCCACACCAGCCCCAAACGCGCGCAGATGGCCTAACTCAACGAGCCATTTAACAGCCAAGCCACCTGCCTCACAGGTGGCTTTTTCATGCAAAAAACAACTTTCTTAAAACTAAATAATTAAATATATACCCTAGCTTGACAGGGCTAAGCGGTGCATAATCAGCACCCCAATATGAACAGACTCTCTTCCATCTTGCCTTCTGCACAAGCCCTTGTGCAGGTAGACGTCACCAGCAAAAAACGTGCTTTTGAAGAGGCCGGTTTGCTGTTTGAAAACTTGCATGGGCTTAACCGCGCGTTGGTCGCTGACAGCTTGTTTGCCCGTGAGCGCTTAGGGTCAACGGGTCTGGGTCACGGCGTGGCCATTCCGCATGGCCGCATCAAGGGCATGAAGTCTCCATTGGCGGCGGTTTTCCGTTTGAGCCAACCCATTGGGTTTGATGCACCCGATGAGCAACCCGTGAGCTTGTTGTTCTTTTTGCTGGTTCCGGAAGCATCCACCCAAAAGCATTTGGAAATTCTGTCCGAAATTGCCGAGATGTTGAGTGACACCGCTTTGCGCGAGCGTCTCAAAAAGTCCAGCGACGCGCAAGACTTGCATCAACTCATCGTCGCTTGGCAATCCACACTCACGGTCTGAACCAAGCCCTTGAAACCCACGGCTGTCAGCGCAGATGTCTTGTTTGAAGACTTCAGAGAAAAGCTTGAGTGGCAATGGATAGCGGGGCAGGGTGCCTCAGAGCGTCATTTTGATGAAGTGGCGGTCCGCATGGCCCGCTCGGGTGCCGACTTGGTGGGCTACCTCAACTACATACACCCCTACCGTTTGCAGGTACTGGGCGAGCGTGAAATTCGCTACCTCAACAACAGTCCCTTGGTCGATACCGAGCGCCGCATTGGGCGCATCGTCACGCTTGAACCCCCGGTGCTGGTGGTGGCAGATGGTCAAACGCCGCCCCCACCCTTGCTCAAGATGTGCGAAGAAGCGCAAATACCGCTTTTTGCCACCACTGAATCCTCGGCCTTTGTTATAGATTTGCTGCGTGCTTATTTGTCCAAGCATTTTGCTGACCGCACCACCTTGCATGGGGTGTTTTTAGACATTCTGGGCATGGGCGTTTTGATTACGGGTGAGTCTGGCTTGGGTAAAAGTGAGTTGGGCTTGGAGTTGATTTCTCGAGGGCATGGCTTGGTGGCCGACGACGCGGTGGATCTGTACCGTATCAACCAAGCCACGATTGAGGGGCGTTGCCCCGAGTTGCTGCAAAACTTGTTAGAAGTGCGCGGCATTGGTTTGCTAGACATTCAAGCCATATTCGGTGAAACCGCGGTGCGCCGGAAAATGCGACTCAAGTTAATTGTGCATTTGGTGCGCAAAGAAACCTTAGAGCGCGACTACGAAAGACTGCCGCATGAACCCCTGACCCAAGATGTGCTGGGCATACCCGTGCGTAAAGTGGTGATTCAGGTGGTAGCAGGTCGCAATATCGCGGTTCTGGTCGAAGCAGCTGTACGTAACACCATTTTGCAATTACGCGGTATCGATACCTACGATAAATTTGTCAATCGCCACCGACAGGCAATGCTTGACGAGCAAAAAAATCAGGCTGACTTGTAGGGACAAGGCGAGCGCTTGCAGTGCGCATACAAGCTGAGGGCGTGGTCGGCAATTTCGAAACCCTTGGCTTGTGCGATATCGTGTTGACGTTGCTCAATGCTTGCATCGTAAAACTCTTCAACGCGGCCGCAATCCAGACAGACCAAGTGGTCATGGTGTTGGCCTTGGTTGAGCTCATAGATGGATTTGCCGCCCTCAAATTGACTGCGCGACAAAATGCCGGCTTGCTCAAACTGCATAAGTACGCGGTAGACAGTGGCCAGACCAATATCGGCACGCTCTTCCAAGGCGAAACGGTAAACGTCCTCGGCACTCATATGCCGTTGCCCGCTTTTTTGGAAAAGTTCCAAAATTTTTAAACGCGGCACCGTGGCTTTGAGGCCCGTGTTTTTTAAGCCGTCAATGGAGGACATGCGTGCTTTCTGTTGCGAAGTGGCTGGCGGGAGAGAGACCCATCGTTACAATGTTTCCATCATAACTTGCCCTTTGCCCACCATGACTCTTTCGCGCCAGACTATGGCTTTGTGTGTGACAGCTGTTTCCTTGCTGTTGTCGGCTTGTTCCACCATAGACGACCCAATGGCACGCGCAATTCGCAAAGTCACGCCATTTCGGGTGGAAGTGGTGCAGGGCAACTTTGTCTCCAAAGAGCAAGTACAAGCTTTGCGTGCGGGCATGAGTCGCAACCAAGTCAAAGATATTTTGGGCACACCCTTGATCGCCAGTGTTTTCCACTCCGATCGCTGGGACTATGCGTTCACGATTGTGCGCAAAGGTACGCAACCACAGCAACGCCAACTGTCGGTTTACTTCAAAGACGATTTGTATATTCGCTTTGAAGGCGACGATTTGCCCAGCGAATCCGAATTTGCCGAGCGTATTGCGGTGCCTGAAGACCGAAAAGTGGTGCCACGCTTAGAGGCTACAAGCAAAGAGCTGGAGAAGTTTCAAAAGAGTGCGCCTGTACCAGTTAACGCAACGCTCAAACCTGCTGCGCCACCCCCAGACAAAATCTATCCACCGCTTGAAGCACCCTAAGCCTCTATGACGACGTCTATCGCCCAACCCCTTCGCGTGGCTATCGCTGGTGCCAGTGGGCGCATGGGCCAGATGTTGGCCCAAGCTGTGACAGAGGCTGCCGACTGTCAGTTGGTGGGTGCCTTGGATGTTGCTAGCAGTGTATTTATTGGCAATGACGCGACGGGTTTTTTAGGACAAGCCAGCGGCGTGGTGATTCAATCAGATCTGCGCGTCGGTTTACAAAACGCACATGTATTGATCGACTTTACCCGG
Source organism: Bordetella parapertussis (assembly GCA_945901225.1). GTDB lineage: Bacteria > Pseudomonadota > Gammaproteobacteria > Burkholderiales > Burkholderiaceae_C > Limnohabitans. Next base: position 6,715 of record CAMDKR010000061.1, read on the forward strand.
CCTGAAGGCACCATGGCGCATGTCAAAGTGTGCCGTGAACTCGGTGTGAAGATGGTCATTGGCACCACGGGTTTCAGCGATGCACAAAAAGCTGACATACAAGCTGCCAGCCGAGATATCGCCATCGTCCTGGCGCCCAATATGAGCGTGGGTGTGAACGTTACTTTGAAGTTGTTGGAGATGGCTGCTGTGGCTTTGGCCAAAGACTACGACATTGAAATCATTGAAGCCCATCACCGCCACAAAGTAGATGCGCCTTCGGGCACTGCACTCAAGATGGGCGAAGTCATCGCCCAAGCGCTGGGGCGCGACTTAAAGCAATGCGCGGTGTTCGATCGCCAAGGCCACACCGGCGCTCGTCCCGCCAACGCGATTGGTTTTTCCACCATCCGAGGTGGCGATATCGTGGGAGACCACACGGTTTTGTTCGCGGGAACGGGCGAGCGAATTGAAATCACCCATAAGTCGTCAAGCCGCAGCACCTATGCCGAGGGCAGTTTGCGGGCAGCGCGTTTTTTGGCTGGCCAGCAGCACGGCTTGTTTGACATGTTTGACGTGCTGGGTTTGAGGAAAGCTCAGCCATGAGCTTGCTGCACTGGTTTGCCCAGGCCGATGCTTTGAACCAATTGGTGGCAGTGGTCTTGTGTGCCATGTCGGTGTTGAGTTGGGTGTTGATCATTCACAGGACATGGTTGTTGTCTGTTGCCAACCGAGATTTATCTTTGTGTCAGGCCGCGTGGTCGCAAGCCCAAGATTGGCTGCATTTGCAGGCCACTTGGGGGGCTGTGGACAGCCAAAAATTGTTTGTCGGTTTGTTGCGCAGCCCTTTGGATGCCACAGCGCAGGGCTTGGCTGCTCAGGCCTCCCATGAAGACCGGCTCAGCAGCGGCTTGCGTCAAGCCTTGCAAAGCATACGCCGACGCTTGCAATTTGGCCAAGACATGTTGGCCACCATGGGGGCGACTTCCCCCTTTATCGGTTTGTTGGGTACGGTCTGGGGTATCTACCACGCCTTGATCAGCTTGGCGCAGGCAGGCCAGTACACCTTAGACAAAGTCACTCAGCCTGTGGGCGAGTCTTTGGTGATGACAGCCGCGGGCTTGGGTGTGGCCATCCCCGCCGTGATGGCCTACAACTTATTTGGCAGACGCTTGGCGGCAATGGACGCAACATTAGACGCTTTGGCGTTTGACTTGCGTGCTTATTTCATGGCCCAAGCGCGATAGGCTGGTCCAATGCGAATGGGTGAATTTGAAGCCAGCCCCGTGAGGGCGCCCATGAGCGAGATCAATGTCACGCCCTTGGTAGATGTGATGTTGGTGCTGCTGGTCATTTTTCTGATCACCGCCCCCCTGATGGGAAGTGCCTTGAGACTTGACTTGCCCGCTACGGAGGTGTCCTCTGCACCAGTTCCCAGTCACAGCCTGAGCCTGAGCATTGACCCACAAGGTTTGGTATTTATCGATGACAAACCCGTGGCGCTTGAAGTCTTGCCTGCGGTGCTGGCCATGCAAGCCAGCACCGATGCCTCCGTTGAAGTGCAACTTCGCGCCGACCAAAGTGTGCCCTATGGGCGCGTGGCAGAGTTGATGGGCTTGTTGCAAAAAGCGGGTCTCACCAAGGTCGCTTTGGCCGTTCAGCCCCCTGCGCCTAAAATCCGAGCATCTTCCCCGCCCCTGCAGCCATGAAATCGCAGGGGCTATTTATTGAGCCCCATGCAAGAGACCTATATTCCCAAAGACGTTGAAGCGTCTGTGCGCAGCGACTGGACCGCCAAAGACGTCTACCGCGTCAGCGAAGACACCAGCCGCCCCAAGTACTACGCCTGCTCCATGCTGCCTTACCCCAGCGGCAAGCTGCACATGGGCCATGTGCGCAACTACACCATCAACGACATGCTCACGCGCCACCTGCGCATGAAGGGCTACAACGTGCTCATGCCCATGGGCTGGGACGCATTTGGTTTGCCCGCCGAAAACGCGGCGCTCAAGAACGGTGTGCCACCCGCCAAATGGACCTACGAGAACATCGCTTACATGAAAAAGCAGATGCAGGCGATGGGTTTGGCCATCGACTGGTCTCGCGAAGTGGCCACCTGCGATGCCAGCTACTACAAGTGGAACCAGTGGTTTTTTTTGAAGATGTTGGAAAAAGGCGTGGCCTACCGCAAGACCCAAGTGGTGAACTGGGACCCGGTGGACCAAACCGTGCTGGCCAACGAGCAGGTCATCGACGGCAAAGGCTGGCGCACTGGCGCGGTTGTGGAAAAGCG
>CAMDKR010000062.1 GCA_945901225.1 Bordetella parapertussis
CTTTCATGCTGCGCAGAGTGGGGGAGCGATCCCGCTATTGTTCAAGAACCAAGTACTCATCTCTCCTTTACCTTTGACTTCAATGACGCCTCTGTGTTCAACTGAAAACGGATGAATCAAGGCTTGGTGCGTAGCTTCACTGATCTGGATCCGGACTCGAACTGAAAAAGCTCAAAGTTCGACTCCTTGCTCAGACACCGAACTTTGAAATGTTGGTTGTTTAGCTGTAGTCGGCGAAAAAAGATGTAGGCCAAGTGGTCATGATTAATTACGCTCTTTACTTATTCGGTCAAAGATTTAAATACAGAGGTGCATTGGCTTCAGGGTTTACCAACCACATTGATTGAAATTGTTTTTCTAAAAGCTGCGCCATAGGAGCGGTGAGCGCTATCCCCAAATTGCAAAGTCAATTTATATTTGCCTGGCTGTAAAAAAATTTCAGCTTCTTTTTGCCCTTTTCCATAGTGCTTATGCTGGTTATCGAAGGGAATCACAACATTCTCTTCAATATCAACTGCATTGATAAACAAATGATGATGTCCGGTCCCTGGCCTCACCTCAGTTGCGGGCACCAATTCCAAACCGCTGACAGAAAATTTAGCCCAAAATGTTGGCTCTACAGTATCGCCATCTTTTGGATAAATAAAATCTACCCCTTGTGCAGCACCCAATAAGGGCGCGATAAACAAACCCAACAAAATTAAGCTCTTCTTCATAGTTTTCCTTTGTTGAAAAAACGATGGGTTAACTGAGCTTAGGGCACAGCATTTGGAGTAACTCTAAATTGCGGGTTCCCTCGACCGCCACCCGCCAGTCATGGTCAGCCTCTTCACTGGCGCTGATGCGTTCACCACTGAGTAGGGGGCCGGCAAAAAATTCACCCGACAGATTGCGAAAAAGCTGTTTGCCACAGTCATACTCTTTGCGTGTTTTGCTAGACAAAACCCGATTTAAAGGAAAACTGTAATTGAGCATTTCCCAAACGATCACCTTGTCTTTGTTAATTTGTACGGTGGCCGGGTCGTAATAAAAGACAGCTTTACCGTTGTCTGCAAATTCAATCCAGTCAGCGTGAGTTAAGGTCAACGAAAAGAATGCGATCAATCCTGCCAGAAGTTGTATTTTCATAGTGAGTTCACAAATTGCAAGACTGCATCTCGTTCATCTTTTAGCATCGAGGCAAACGTATCTCGTGCTTTTTTGGCCTCACCGCCATGCCACAAAATTGCCTCTAATACATTTCGCGCTCTGCCATCGTGTAAAAAATGGGTGCTTCCATTGACCTGTTGCGACAGGCCAATGCCCCACAAAGGTGCAGTACGCCAGTCGCGCGGTCCCGCCATAAACTCGGGTCTGCCATCAGCCAATTCTTCACCCATGTCATGCAACAACAAGTCGGTATAAGCACGAAAAGTGGTGTTAGCAATCACAGGCAACAAAGGGTAATCGCCTGTTTTCAGCTCTGGCAAATGACATTGGGCACATCCTGCCTTTTCAAAAAGAATTTGACCACGCTGCACTTGCGCAGATTCTTTATTCCGAGGTGGTGGTGGTGCCAGTGCCGCTTGCCAAAATTCCAGCTGATCCCAGTTGTAATCGAGTAATTCAGGGCGATTACCTGGCGGCATAGCCAAGCACAGCGTTTGGACAGGCGGACAATTCTCTTCTATGTACAAAGACGAGGTGACCCCCATGTCACCGAGAAATGCAGTGGCAGTTTGCTGCCTGATGCTGGGCTGGGCTGCCTTCCATCCAAAACGTCCCACTGCTTCAGTACGCTTAATATCGTCGCGGACATAGTTGATCCGGCCATTCAGACCTTGTGTTTTTTGGTGCTCGGCAATGGCTTGAAGACTTGCCTGCGGAACAGCTTCCAGAAATCCCAAGCCAAACAAAGCTTGTGTATTTCTTAAAGAAAACATGACATCTGGCTCGAGAGGTCCAAAAGCCAAGTTTTCTATGCGTAACTGTGGTTTGCGTAATTCAACTTTGGTACCGTCTGCCAAGGTGACTTGGTGATAAAGCCAGTCGATAAAAATATCTGCTTCACCAGGTTTACGGTTCTCCTTCAGTCCCACGCTCACGCCAGTGACCTGTATCTGATCGCCGTAGTGAGGATGCGGTTTTGGCGCACCATGCGTACCCTCTCCCGGGACAGACAGACGCAATAGTTGCTGAGTAATGACAGCGTCATCAAGGGTACGCCCCCGCCCCGCTTGAACATGGCAAACAGAACAGGCGTCAGCTATGAAGGTAGGCCCCAAGCCCCAGTGGCCACCAAGCAGCGGGAAAACCACCCATGGAACAGAGAATTCCTTTTCACCTTCTCTGAAAACTCCGATTTGTTTAAAGCTTAGGCCCGCAACAGGCTGCAAATACACCTGTTGAGGGCTAATCGGCTTGGGTTCAGAACGAAGTATTTGTGCAAATGCTTGCAAAGACAGAAATACCAAAACCAATAAACCCAAGCTCAGCTTGTGGCTAAGACTGAGCCGTGAAAACCACATGCTCAAAGGCAAATACTGAGTGATGGATCAAAGGTTTGCTTCAGCACTTTTGTTCCATAGCGCAAGATTTATATACAGGGTCTGGAAGCACAACACCTTCACACGCCTCCTTGACATTGATCTTGGCATTACGGCATGCAGTGCCCAATGCAACCATGGAGTCTGTTGCTGCATTTTTCATGTCACAAAAATATTCTTGCTGCTTTTTTGCGTCCTGACAGGTTCCCACACGGGATTTCTTTTCCTCTTCATTGGCTGAAACAGACAGTGAAAACAGGGCTAATGACAACAAAGCTATGGATGTCTTATGGATTTTTTTCATATGCATCTCTGAAAGAAGTTTGGTTCTCAAAAAAAGAAGCAAGCTGCATACGCTTTGTATGCAGCTTGCTAATCACTTAGGCAAGGAAACCTTGATCAACCAAGGCTGCCCTCTCGTCCTTCCTTGGCGATATAGCCATAAGCTGCATTGCTACGCTCGCCACCCATGGCCAAATACTCGGCCTTCATTTGGGCAATCATGTCGTGGTCGAAGGCTTTTGCATCAGCAGCGATCTTCTGTGCGTCCAAGCGGTACAACTTGGCAGAGTTTTCACCGAAGATCTTGTTTTTGACAGATCCGCGGCCATCGCCCAGCTTGATTTTCCAGCCTTGTTTTTTCATCATGTCATCTGGAATCTCAAGGCGGCGCATGGCTTCGATCTGCCACTGCGGTGAACCGTACCAAACCGAATCAGTACCCCACACCACGCGCTCAGGACCCATCAGGTTGACCAGTTGTCCGATGAAGGCGGCACAGAAGCGAGGGTCTGTCACTGCGGTACTGGCAAAGCTTGATCCGATTTCGGCATAGACATTATTGACGCCGTATTTTTGAGGAATACGAGCCAAGTCTGTCGCCCACTGGATATAGCCATCCTTTTCAAACTGGGCCATTTCCATGTCGGGTTTGTCAGCCAACCATGGACGCAAAGCAGCATGGTAGATGACAAAGTTCATTTTGGGCCAGTCTTTGGCGGCTTTACCCACATCAGCGACAGTTGCGTTTTCCCAAGTACCGGCAAAAGCTTTTTCATAGTCACGTGGCATCAAGCCCTTGTGGATACAAATGGTGTTGATGCCCGACTTAAGCGCTTTCTCGTAGAACGGATACATGAGCTTTTCATCGTCCAGTCGCCAAGCGTATTTGGACGGGCCGAAGGGGTCGCCAATGGTGTAGGACTTCCAGGACACAGGCTTGAGTTCGGCAATGGCACGGTCCACTTCATCCATCCAATTGGGATATTTGGGTGTGATGATGGAGTGACCCAACATGCGCACGCTGCCAGCCATTTTGTTGACTGCACGGCAGGCGTTTTGAATCGCATCATTGGAGAGCAACCACCAGTTCGGGTCATCAAATGGCGCACCAGACAGCAAAGCAATGGTGGTATCACTGTCAAGAAAAATTTCCTTGAGGTAGTTGTCCATTTTGTAACGCGACAAATTGGTGGGAACACTGCCAATATTGGGATTGACATTTGCGCCTTCAGCCCATTTGGTCAAACCCAGCAGACCTTCCTCTTTGAAATCATCACGGATAAAGTGGGTTTGATCATCAAAGATGAATTGACCCTTGTATTTGGCTTTGCGGTCGCCTGCTGCATCAGGGCTTTTGACCTCAGCTGCATTGACATCGAAGATGTCGCCGTGAACCATGTTCATAGCCATGAAGGCAGCAGCCATGCCAGAGGAAGATGCCAGAAATTTGCGGCGCGTCGTGTTGTGGCGCTTGGCTTCTTTGTCCGCAATTTCTTTGATCAGAAACTCAACCTTTTTTTGCTTTTCCGTTTGCGGCATCGGGTTGTATTCGCCATTGGAGACAATTTGTGTTGGTATTGGCGAACGAAATGCGGCCTCGTCCGCATGCAAACACTCATCAAATTCTCTTTCGGTCATGGAAACGCCGAAGGGGCGTTGTTTATCACTCATAAAAGTCTCCTTTTTGATGTTAATTTCCGAACACAAAAAAGTGTTTGGTCTGCGAAATGTGATGCATACCTAATCAATTGTCAAGAAAGAATATTTAAACGCTAGGGTATTCACTAAGCTTCGCCGCAAATTCTTACCATGTATAAATCTGACAGCCCCAAGATCTTAAAAAAATAGGATATTTTGCGAAGGGTGCAAAAAATATATAGTCTGAAATTGCCACATGCGCAGTCATTTGCGCCATGGTGGTTCAACCTAAGGAAAAGCCCATGAAAGCTGTTTGGTACGAGCGCAACGGTGGCGCCAAAGAAGTTCTGATTTACGGCGATCTACCCACTCCACAGCCAGCCAAGAATGAAGTTCGCGTGCAATTGTTCGCTTCAGGGGTGAACCCCTCTGATGTCAAGTCGCGTTTGGCGCGGCCACTCCAAGACCCTTTCATCGTGCCGCACAGTGACGGTGCTGGCATCATCGACGCCATCGGTCAAGGGGTGGATCCGGCTCGGCTCGGGGAACGGGTATGGGTTTGGAATGCCCAATGGCAACGACCCATGGGGACATCAGCGCAATATGTCTGCCTGCCTTCAGATCAGGCGGCTCATTTGCCAGACGGCACCTCATTTCAGGAAGGTGCCTGCATGGGAATTCCAGGATTGACAGCGTTACAAGCTGTTCGGATCGCAGGGGATGTGACAAAACAAACCGTGCTTGTCACTGGTGCATCGTCTGCAGTTGGTCATTATGTGACCCAGATGCTAAAGAGGATGGGTGCCAAAGTCATTGGCACAGTGGGCTCACCAGCCAAGGCTGCACATGCCAAGGAAGCTGGAGCGGATAACTGCCTTTTTTACAAAACCGATGATGTCGTGGCGCAAGTTAAAGACCTGACACACGGAAAAGGCGTCGACACCATCATTGACATGGATTTTTCCACCACCATTTCATGGGTTGCTCAAGGTGTTTTGCGACCCCACGGCCATTTGGTGTGTTACGGGTCCAATCTTCCTGCAGAGGTGCCTGTGATGTTCAGGCCGCTACTATTTAACTCCATCAGCATGAGTTTTTTCTTGGTCTACGACCTTCCGGTTCAGCAGCGCGAACCGTGTGTGCACATTTTGAGTAGGATGCTGGAAAACAAACAGCTCAAGCACACTATCGGGGCAACTTTTTCATTGCAGCAAACTGCTGAGGCGCACCTGGCTGTCGAGGCGGGTCAAACCATAGGAAATGTAGTTATTGAGGTTGACCAATGAAAATGAAAAGCTTTGCGTCAGGCGCTTGTACATAAGGTGTATTCTGACGAAATGATGGGCTAAAAGAAAAAGTGACTTGGCAGTCTTTAGTGTTTATAGTGCGATTTATGCTTGAGGCAAGGTTGTTTTTGCTCTTTTTATCCATTTCACCTTAAAGGAAAAAAATGAAATCAATAGTTATTTTGACTTTATTGAGTACAGTTTTAGTGACCGCTCTAGCCCAAAATAAAGATACTCGGGGCGGTACTTGTGAACAAACAAAAATGCAATATGACCACTACTGCAGCAAAAAGGGGGACCCCACTAAAGACGATATTTTCACGACAGCCAATATTGCTTGCAACAACGCTAAGCGAAATATGGCTGCCGCCTGCGATGGAAGCAGTGAGAAAGACATGCCTTACGGATTTGATCAGAACGGGACGCCTGTTGTAGATCTAATTCAAAAGAAAAGTAATTAGTTCTGGCTCGGTTCAAAAAAGACTTCGCTCTTTAAAAGTGGCTTTTACCGACTTGCTGTGTTGCCGCAGACAACCCTATGAATCTTGGTGATGTCCTCATCAGAGTCGATTTTTTCCCATTTGATCTGTGTTTTCGTAAAGCTTTCCAAAACTTCGCCCAAGCCATTCAAATCCGAAAAAACAACAAAGGACAAAGTACTGAAATTTGCTTGCGCACAATTTAATTTTTCTTGCTTTACAACTGACCAATTTCTTTTTGGGCCAGTCCCCGATTCCAATGTTGTAAAGTTTTGTAAAACTTGAATTTCTAAGAAAGGGCTTTCTGCATTGATTGAATATTCGCCAATGTAGTGGTCTACCCTCATGCCCTTTGATCCTGGTCGCCAAGGTTCAATTTGGGTCGTAAACAAAAATTTCCATTCTGCTGAGGCTGAAAAACACAGCAAAAGCAACCCCGATAACACCCACTTTTTTTGCATAGCTTGTCTACACCGCCTTACTTTCTCAACACAAAAAGCTAAACCTCTTGACTGATGCCATCCACCGTGTAATATACGTGCAATAACTCGATGAAATTTGAGGGCAAAAAGTCACCCAGAGGCCCTCAACGCGACAAGTAGTTGCGTATAAAAGGAAAAAGCATCGCATTTGACGATGCTTTTTTAGGTAGCTCCTCGGTAATCGTCCCTTAGAACCAAAGGTCAGAGAAGTAGAATTTTTTCCAATGGAAGAGGTTCTAAATGAAGAGATCAAAATTCAGCGATAGCCAGATCATGGATGCGGTCAAACGGGTTGAGGCTGGCATCGGCGTTCCAGATATTTGCCGCGAGTTAGGCATCAGCACGGCGACGTTTTACAAATGGCGGGCTAAGTACGGCGGCATGGATGTGTCCATGATGTCGCGCATGAAAGAGCTTGAAGAAGAGAACCGTCGTTTGAAGAAGATGTACCTAGAGGAAAAGCTCAAGGCTGAAATTGTCTCGGAGGCTCTCGAAAAAAAGTGGTGAGGCCATCTCGCAGACGGGAGATGGCCAAGAAGGCGGTAACAGATCGAGGTGTTTGTATCAGGGCAGCCTGCGATGCATTTCGAATCAGCGAGTCTTGCTATCGCTACGAGCGCAAGCTCGATGCTGAAAATGACGAAGTGGCCAATTGGTTGATCCGGTTGACCGACAACCATCGAAACTGGGGCTTTGGCCTGTGCTATCTGTATCTGCGCAACGTCAAGGGCTTCAAATGGAACCACAAGCGTGTGTATCGGATTTACAAGGAGCTGGAGCTCAACTTGCGCATCAAGCCGCGCAAACGGCTTGTTCGTGAAAAACCCGAGGCCTTGACAGTGCCGCTGGCGATTAACCAGGTGTGGTCGATGGATTTCATGCACGACCAGCTCGAAGACGGCAGAACATTTAGATTGTTCAATGTGATTGACGACTTCAACCGAGAGGCCATTGGCATGGAGATTGACTTCTCACTTCCATCTGAGCGGGTGATTCGGGAGCTCAAGCAAATCATTTCGTGGCGCGGCAAGCCCAAAGTCATTCGCTGCGACAACGGCCCCGAATACATCAGTGCCGCGATACAGACTTGGGCTCAAGAGTGGGGAATCAGGCTTGAATACATTCAACCAGGTAACCCTCAACAAAACGCATATGTTGAACGGTTCAATAGGACAGTGCGCTACGAATGGCTGTCACAGTACTATTGGTCAGACTTGGCAGAGGTTCAAGACTTTGCAACGAAGTGGATGTGGTCTTACAACCATGACCGCCCAAACATGGCCTTGGGCGGGTTCACACCCAAGCAGCGGTTGGCCATGGCTGCATAACGTTTCTACTTCCACGACCCTTGCAAAAGGGGAGGATTACCCGGGTGCTGGACAAGACAACGCGTATTGGCGCGTTGAAGGAGAAGATGGAGAAGCTCAAGGCCAGTGTCAGGGCCAAGGTTGAGCATCCGTTTCGGGTGATCAAGTGTCAGTTTGGTTACCGCAAGACTCGCTACCGTTGGTTAGCCAAGAACACGGCGCAACTGATCACGCTATTTGCACTGAGCAATTTGTGGATGGTGAGAAAACGCATATTGGCCGCCAATGGGTGAGTGCGCCCAAAACAGGGCAAAAGCCCCCAGTGAGGGGAGAAATCGCATGAAAGTGTCGCAAAAGAGAGTGATTTTGCGATCAGGTCATTGCAAATTCCACATGGCGGAAACCCGCTTCCCCCAAACTTTTTTAAACTGAGTTTTTCAGAGCATCCCTAGCTTTTCAGATTATGCCTGAAAAGAAATTAGACATTTATTACAAACCAGTCAAGAATCTAAAAGCGCTTGTAACGTGCCATCTCATGTGTGTGAGGTCACGGCGACTAGCACGTTGTGCCACATGGACGACTCGAAAATTTGGATTGACAATAACCTGCCAACCCATTTTTCCCAAGCGGTAACAGATATCAGCATCTTCCAAATACATAAAAAAACGCCGATCATCAAAGCCGAAAACTTCAATGAAGGCTTCTCTTCTAAAGACTACAAACATTCCAGCAACCCAATCAACCAAATAGGATTCTGACTGAACCGTATAATCTGCATTTCGGGCTCCAAGGAACACGCGACTAGCAAATCGAAATAAGGTAGGAAAACGCCGCGCACTGTCCTCGATCTGACCCTCGCTAGAAATAACAACTGGGGCCACTGCCCCCACTGTTTTACATTCAAAGGACGACAATAACTCATCAATCTCTAGTGAATT
>CAMDKR010000063.1 GCA_945901225.1 Bordetella parapertussis
ATGAAGGGGTATTTGAAAAACCCCCGCGCCACAGCGCAAGCCTTTGAAGGCGGCTGGTTTCATTCGGGCGACTTGGGTGTGATCGATGCCCACGGCTATATGAAGATCAAAGACCGCAACAAAGACATCATCATCTCGGGCGGCGAAAACATCAGCAGCATCGAGGTGGAAGATGCGCTGTACCGCCACCCCGCCGTGCTGGCCTGTGCGGTGGTGGCCAAGCCTGATGAGAAATGGGGCGAAACGCCGCTGGCCTTTGTGGAGCTGCACGCTGGTCACACTGTCGATGCCGAGCAACTGCAAGCGCATTGCAAGACGCTGCTGGCGGGTTACAAAGTTCCCCGTACATTTGTGTTTGAAGTCATACCCAAAACATCCACGGGCAAGATTCAAAAATTTCAACTGCGCGAAAAAGCCAAAGCGCTTTAAGCTGCCCTTACCGGAGACACCCATGCTGAGCCACTTTCCCTTGTCTGCGTCTGAATTTGATGGCCCTGTGTTGGTCACAGGTGCAGGAGGCTGTATTGGCAGTTGGGTGTTGGCGCTGCTCACCCACGCGGGTGTGCCGGTGTGCGCTTTCGATTTGAAAGCCGATACCCGCCGCCCCGCATTGCTGATGTCCGAAGCCAATTTGAAAAAAGTGCATTGGTATGAGGGTGATATCGCCGACACGGCTGCGGTGAAAGCCGCGGTTGAGCACAGCAAGGCCCGAGCCATCATCCATTTGGCGGCATTGCAAGTGCCGTTTTGCCGTGCCAACCCCGTGGGTGGCGCATTGGTGAATGTGGTGGGCACGGTGAATGTGTTTGAAGCCGCCAAAGAGGCGGGCATCAAGCGCCTGAGCTATGCCAGCTCGGTGGCGGCCTACGGCGCCTTGGAAAACGGCGGAGCGATGGCCACGTTGTATGGCGCTTACAAGTATTGCAACGAACAAACCGCCAAGGTGTATTCCGAGGAAAACGGCGTTCACAGCGTGGGCATACGACCGGGCGTTGTTTACGGCGTGGGCCGTGACCAAGGCATGACCTCCAAAACCACCGTGGCCTTGCTGGCCGCTGCCGCCCATCAATCCTATGACATTCCTTTCAGCGGTCAAGTGTCTTGGTTGTTTGCAGCCGAAGCCGCCAGCGCTTTCATTCGCAGCGTGGCCAAAGAGCGTGTGGGTGCACCAGTGTTTGACTTGAACGGCGTTTACGCCTCGGTGGAAGAAGGCATGGCTATTTTGAAAACCATCGCACCCAACGCCAAGGTCGGTATCAAAGGCGAACCGCTGGCCTTTCCCATGGACAAGTCTGATGAACCTTTAAAGGCATTCATTGGCGATTACGGCCAAATGCCTTTGGCCCAAGGCATAGAAGCCACCTACAAGGCCTTTGCCCAACTGCTGCAAGACAAGCGTCTCTCAGCATCTGCCATTGCACAGTAAGTCGCTGTCAACACCTGTCATCGCGAGGAGCCTAGCGAGGTGGCGATCCATCGATACTTAACTTGCAGAAACCTTTAGATTGCTTCACTTCGTTCGCAACGACAAGCATGGGTCTTAATGGGCGAATGTGAAGTGGAAATGGATTACTCTTCGGTTTTGGATGTCGACTTGGTGGGCTTCCAAGCAATATCGCGCTGCACACGGATGGCTTTGAAGAGGCAATCCCGCTTGAGTTCACCGTTTTTGATCTTGTCGCAATAGGTACCACTGGCTGAATAGGTGCCCAAACAATAGTTCTTTTTATCTTGGTCGCTTAGCTTGGAACACTCGGACATATCGGCCCATGCCAAACCAAAAGTCCCTAACGAAAGCATACAAAAAACCACCAACTTATTGACCATCATCAACCCTCAATGAAAAAGTAAAAAAAAAGATTCAATCTTCCCCATTTAGGGACGATACTGAACATGTGAAACAGGTTTTTGAGCCCGAAATTTTATAGAATCATAACAATAAGAAAACCGTCATAAAAGAGGAAAGTAACTGCATGCAACTCATGGACACGCCCGATAACAAAGAAAAATTGGTCGATGCCATCAAATTGTTTTATGACAACGTGATGGAGCAAAAAGATTTGCGCCATTTTTTCTTTGGCATGACCATAGAAAAGCTCGTCAAAGACATCGAGCTGTACCAAGATTTTTTCATGCCAAAGCCTGATCGCTACTTCAGGGAGACTTTTTCCCAGACATCGCCCTCGGCCATTCAAATCAAGGCACCCCAATTTGACGAGTTGCAAATCACCTTGCAAACCTCTTTGCGCTCGGGTGGTTACCTCAAATCGCAAATACCTTTGCTGTCCGCCAAATTGCTGGAGTTGTTTGAGGAGTCCCGCGCCCAAATGGCAGATGAAAACATCAAGGTGTGGAAGCCGTTTGAGGTAAGCAACCAATTGGTGGCCGACCTCTACAACGCTAACCGTACCGATGCGCGTCTAGAGAAAAATGGCGACGTTTACGGCTCGCGCGGTTTCTTTTACCCCTTTTGGACGCGGGTAGCTGGAGACACCAAACAACTGATCTTCATTGGTCAAGGTTTTTCCACCAGTGTGGACACCCCTTTGGATACGGTCGAGGCGTTTTGCAAACAAGTGAACGAAAAATTCAACCACCAAAAATTTCAGGTTCGCCAAAGCGCCAAGGGCCCTGTGCTGTTTGCGCGTCACGCCATTTCCTATTCCCACGGCGTCCCCACACGAATGCTCATGCGGGCCGCCAAGCAATTTGCCACGACTTTTGAAGGTGCCATGAACATGGACACCGACAAGCTGCTCAAAAACATCATTCGTTGATTTTGATGAATTAATAGTCAATTATTGTTTTTCGCTTAAGATGCTAGTAATTATGTAGCTCTTTATAATTTATTTTGCGAAAACAATAAGAATGTTGAACTTAAGTTTATTGGATTGGTTATTTTTGATAACCATCTTATGTTCCATCGGTATTGGCGCTTACCGAGGCTGGTTGCCGCAAGCTTTGTCTATGCTGGGTTTTGTGGCGGCCTTCGACCCAGTGAGACCAGTCCGCCTACTTGACCGACTCTTTCATATAGATCTGGGTGGTTTTCACCGCTTTATCCAGCACCGAAGCCGCACCGCTGACACCCACGGTGGCAACAAAAATGCCAAGTAAAAATGAAATCAGGTAGCCCATGCTGGTGCCTTGCAAAAGAGTCTAGGCGCGAAACACACCTCTTGACCTCTGATAGATCGGCACCAGCGGGCAGAACATGAACAGGCCTTAGGCGCTGTTTTTCTTGATGAAGTCACCCATGCGTTGCAAACCCGCATGAATAGCTTCGTCAGACGCCGCATAGCTGAAGCGAATATGTTGGCCGTCGCCTGGCACTCGCGGCCCAAAGTGTATGTCGGCCAAAACCGCCACACCGGCCTCAAGCAATAAGCGCTTGCGAAACTCCTCGGAGTCGGCGCAACGCGTGAGACGGCAAGCCTCGGTGACGTTGGGCCACGCATAAAAAGCGCCGCCCGGGCTTTGGCATGTCACACCGGGGAGTTGGTTGAGCAAACTCACAATCAGGTTGCGACGCTTTAAAAACACCTCACGCATGTGGTGGGCATCGTCTTGCGGGCCGTTCAACGCCGCCACACCGGCCCACTGGGTGATGTGCGAGGCGCAAGATTCGGTGTTGGTGATCCAGTTGGTGAAGTAAGGCGCCAGCTTTTTGTTGGCGGTAAAGCCCAAGCGCCAGCCGGTCATGGCCCAGGTTTTGGAGCAACCATCAGAGATGATGGTGCGCTCTTGCATGCCCGGCAAGGAAGCGATGGAGTTGAATTCACCGTCATAGACCAGTTGACCGTAGATTTCATCGGCGAACACCCACACTTGGGGGTGCTTGCGCAAAATCTCGGCAATCGCCTCAAGGTCAGCTTTGGGGATGATGCCGCCAGTCGGGTTTTGCGGCGAATTCAAAATCAAAAGCTTGGTTTTGGGTGTGATTTTGTCGGCAAGCTCTTGCGGATCGAAACCAAAGTTACGTGACTCACGCAGGTAAATAGGCACACCCACCGCGCCATTGGCTTTGATTTGCGAGTCATAGATGGGAAAGCCTGGCACGGGGTAAATGACTTCGTCACCGGCACCGTGGTCGGTGACAGACTGAATGGTGTAACCGATGAAGGGCTTGGCACCGGCACCCACCACCACATCGTCGGCATCCACCTGAATGCCACGGGTACGCGAAAAATAGTCTGCCGCGGCTTGGCGCAACTCAGGGATACCTGCCGAGGGCGTGTAGCCGTGTTTGCCTTGCTGAATAGCTGCAATACCGGCGTCTTGGATATGCTGTGGCGTTGCAAAGTCGGGCTGACCTATGCAAAACGAGATGATGTTGCGACCTTCGCGAATCAGCTTGTTGACCTCGGCCAACACCACAAAGGCGTTTTCAGTGCCCAGACTTTGGGCACGTTGACTTAAATCTGCCATGCTCAGACGCCTTCGATGATGCGCATGTCTCGCACCACGGCGTTGTTACCCAAAGCGACCAAGGCTTCTTGGTAGCCAGGGCTGTCGTAGACCTTCATGGCGGTGGCGAGGTCTGCAAACTCGATCAACACGGTGCGTTCCATCTTGCCGTTTTCCTTCACAGCAGCTGGCATGCCACGGGCTAAAAACGTGCCTCCTGCGGCTTGGATGGCGGGCAGCGCCAACTTGGCATAGGCAGCAACGGCGTCTGCATCTTTGATTTCGTGATAAACGCTTAACAAATAGGCTTTGGGCATGGTGAAGTCCTTGAAAGAATGACATACAGTTTAGAGCCAAAGCCCCTCAGGGTTTCACCCCATGTTCTCAGCGAGAATGAAAGCATGAACTGGTTGTTAAAAATCTTTTTCCTATTGATAGCCATCATGCTGCTGTCGGTGGTGTTACTGTTTTCCTTGCTGGGCTTGCTGGTGGGCTTGCTGCGCTGGCTGATCACGGGGCAAAAACCACAGATGGCGGTGATGTTCAGCACCTACCGTCAATGGCAAAAGCAAACAGCGCAACATATGCGTGGCCGCAGATCAGACGAGGACATCATTGAAGCCGAGGTGCGGGAAGTACCGACCACACGCCTAGAAGATAAACGCTGAATAGTTTCAAGCGTGGCTTGATAAAAACGTCAGCGACATCTGGTTAAAGCGTTGCGCAATTTCCGTCATGGGCACATGACCACAGTTATCAATCAACTCGTACTGCGCATTTGCCAGCAAAGGCTTGAGGACCGGGACATGGGTGACTGGCAAAAACTTATCTTGCTTGCCCCACACCACCAAACTGGGGCAGCGCACTTGCTGAATACGTGCATGAAAAGCTTTACGTGGCGCTTCTGGAAAACCGCCAAAGCCCAAAAACCCCCGCAAGGTTTTGAGGAACACTGCTTGGGCATTTGGCAATTGGGCCAGTGCTAATTTTTCTGCCAAAATGGCTTGGGTGACGAACGAGGTGTTGTGAAACGCCAGTTTCCAAATCATGCCCAAACCAAACAGGCTGGGCTTGGTCAGCACCTCGCCCAGAAAGGGAATGCTGGCCAAGCGGAAGTTGAACAAAGTGTCTTGTCCAATGCCAGCAGGGGCAGACAGCACCAAGGACGTCACACGCTCGGGGTGCATGGCGGCGCATTCCAGCGCAATGCATCCGCCCATGGAGTTGCCCACCATGCTCACCGTATTCAGACCCAGTGCGTCCATGAAGGCAAACACAAATTTGGCTTGCGACAGCATGTCGTAGTCCGCGTCCAAAGGTTTGTCGGATAAGCCACAGCCCAACAGGTCTAGCGCAATCACGCGGTGCTGCGCAGCCAAAGCCGCGATGGTGTGCTCCCACTCGAGCACCGAACAGCTGATGCCGTGCAGCAATAAAACTGTCGAGCCTGTGTCGCCTTGTGTCCAGTAACGGACAGCGTGGCCTTGAACTTGGGTGTATTGGTCTTGCGGTCTGGAGTTCATGTGTGAAGCATAAATCAAGCAAGCATCAGTGAGATTGAAATCGCCAAGCCCATGCCGCCAAGGCTAGCCATCCAGCAACAAAGGCCATGCCGCCATAAGGCGTTAAGGCTCTGAAAACTGTGATGTCGGCAAGGTGAATCAGGCAGATGTTGAGGCTGAACATCAACAAACCTGCAGTGAACAAGAGCGCTGACAACAGCAAGGTTTTGCTGGCGGTATGCAGCATGGCCACAGCACACACAAGCGCCAACGCCAATGCGTGAATTTGCTGCATTTGCAAAGCCGACTGCAGGGACTTCAAAGCCGATGGGCTCAGCGCCTCACCCTGATGCGCCACATAAGCGGCTAACAACACCGATGCTGCGGAGATCACACAGGCGACAACAAAGAGAACACGGCTAGCGATTTTCATAAACGGAATGCAAAGCAGAAGTTAGAGAAGGTTATGATTTTTGACATGACAAATTCCCGCCTATTACAGCATTGGGCCATCTTTTGTCGGGTAGTGGATAACCATGGCGACCTTGGCGTGTGCTGGCGACTCGCATCCCAGTTGGCAAATAAGGGCAAACAGGTCACGCTGTATGTGGACGATGCCAGTGCCTTGGCGTGGATGGCCCCTGTTGGCTGTGAGGGCGTGGAGGTGCTGGCTTGGCCTACAGAGGCTGGCGCATACAGCCCGATGGTGCCACCCGATGTGGTCATCGAGACCTTTGGTTGCGAATTGCCACTCCATGTGCAGGCAGCCATAGCAAGCCAAACCAAGCCCCCTGTGTGGATCAACTTGGAATATTTCAGCGCCGAAGCTGTCTCAGTGCGTAACCACGGTCTGCCCTCGCCCATCATGAGCGGTCCAGCCAAGGGAATGACCAAATGGTTTTTCTACCCTGGGCTGGATGTGCACAGCGGCGGCTTGCTGCGCGGCATTCCGCTTTCAACGAAAAACCATGCCTCAAAGCCAACTTCACACAACAGCTTGCAGCCCTTGCGCATCAGCGTGTTTTGTTACGAACCCGCAGGTTTGGGCTTGTGGCTTAAGCAATTGAGCGAGTTGCCGCAAACGGTTCAGTTGAGTGTGACGGCAGGCCGCGCAACGCAAGCGGTGCGTCGCGCACTGCAACAACAGGAACACCATCCCACGCTTGAAGTCACTGCCTTGCCCTATCTTTCACACGCAGCATTTGACGACATGTTGAGCGCACAAGACCTGAATTTGGTGCGCGGTGAAGATTCTTTGGTACGTGCCATATGGGCAGGTAAAGCCTTGCTGTGGCAGATCTACCCCCAAGACGATGGGGCACATATTCCCAAGCTGCAAGCGTTTTTAGAAGCCACCCATGCGCCGCCTGTGGTGGTGCAAGCCCACTGGGCGTGGAACGCCAAAACGCCCACCGCCCTGCCTGAGATCAACTCCGCCAACTTGCAAGAATGGACCGCTTGGGCGAAAGCTTTGCAACAAAGTTTGCAAGCCCAAACCGACTTGTTAACCCGCTTGGAAAGCTTCGCCGCGGCGCACGGCTAAAATAGCTGCTTTTCCAAGCCCCTACCTTTATGAAAATAGCTCAAGAAATTCGCGCCGGTAACGTCATCATGCACGGCAAAGACCCCATGGTCGTTCTCAAAACCGAATACAGCCGAGGTGGTCGCAACTCTGCCACGGTGCGCATGAAGCTCAAAAGCTTGATTGCCAACTTCAACACCGAGGTGGTGTTCAAGGCTGATGACAAGATGGACCAAATCATTTTGGACAAGAAGGAGTGCACCTACTCCTACTTTGCCGACCCCATGTATGTGTGGATGGACACCGAGTTCAACCAGTATGAAGTGGAAAACGAAAATATGGGCGACTCGCTGAACTACCTCGAAGACGGTATGTCGGCTGAAGTGGTGTTTTATGACGGCAAGGCCATCTCTGTGGAATTGCCCACCAGCGTGGTGCGAGAAATTACCTGGACCGAACCTGCGGTCAAGGGCGACACCTCTGGCAAAGTGCTCAAACCCGCCAAAATTTCAACGGGCTTTGACATCAATGTGCCTATTTTTGTGGCGCAAGGCGACAAGGTGGAAATCGACACCCGTACCGCCGAATACCGCAAGCGCGTTTAAGCCCTTGCAGAGAGCATGGCGGGCTCTGTACGCCAAGAGCCCAGCCCCTTCATCAAAGGCATTTCGGGGGTGGTGCTTCGCACCTTGCCCTCTAGCCGGTTCATATAACGGGGATAGCTGAACAAGGCCCCCGCCACAAGCTCATCGACATTGAGTTGGCGTGGACGCGAAGGCATTGGCACCATATCGGTGGTCAGACCCCAGCCAGCATAAAAAGAGCGACCATAGCAGCTGACTTTTTTGCCTCGCAGCAAGGCCTCAAAACCGGCCAATGAGGTCATCACATGCACCTCATTCACCTTGGGTAAAAGCTCAGACAGGGTGATGTTTCCCACGGCTTCATCGCACCACAGTTGCATCTCATGGCGGTAAGCGCCGTTGTTTTGCATGGCGGTCCACACCTCGGGGTGGGGTTTGTAGACGATATGGGCGTCTGCATTGGCTTGTGCAACGGCTTTAAGCAGCCCGAGGTTGGTGCGAATGCTTTGGGCACCGTGTTTGAGTGAAGGGTCGGACTCGACCTGACCGACCACCAAAATGACCCGCTCAACATTCACAGGACGTCGCCACTGGGCTTCGCAACCATTGAAACGAGTAAGGCCGTTACGCACGAGGGTTTGGCGAAACCTGACCGCTTGCGCCAGCATGTCGGGGGTGAACTGCATTTCCATCAACACCCCTTCAAGGTCGTTGGGAAATAACATTTGCTCGAACATCGGTGTATGAAAACGCTTTGTGTTGTAGGCCATGGCCTTAACCTCAATGTTTACTTCTAGAGTTACACCTTAACACATAAAGTAGCTATTTGTTATGAATATTATTAAAATTTGAGTATTTAAAGATTTGTTTTGA
>CAMDKR010000064.1 GCA_945901225.1 Bordetella parapertussis
TTTGGTGGTTCAAACTGGCCCCGAAGGGGACGGCTTGCGCCGCGATTGGCTCCAAGTGGGCTTGAGCGCAGACAAAAACCGAGCTTACGCATTTCAATGGTTTGCCCTCAGCGCGCTGCTGGCATTTCTTTACCTCTGGTTCCAATGGATTAAAGACTACCGATATGGTCGACAAAAAAGCTGACTCTCTTGAGTCCAAGCCATTAGGTTTGACGGTCTATGACTTGCCCGAGCCTGGCGCAGTGGCGGACGCCGATGCAAGGCAAACGGCCAGCGGACGTTTGCGCATGTTGCTGGTCTTGCTGGTGTGTGCTGCACCCGTTATTGCTTCCTACTTGACCTATTACGTTGTGCGCCCGCAAAGTTTGCGCAGCTTTGGCGAATTGATCCTGCCAGTGGCGGCCATGCCAGACCTGCAAGCCAAGGATCTCAAAGGCCAAACAGTGGCGCTCAGCAGTCTGAAAAAACAATGGTTATTGGTGAGTGTGGCGGGTGGCGCTTGCCCTGCCGAGTGCCAGCAAAACCTGTTTTTGCAACGCCAAACACGTGCTGCTTTGGGACGCGAACGCGATCGCACCGATTGGGTCTGGCTGGTCACAGACGATGCACCTTTGGATGCCGCTTTGCTGGTCGGTTTGCAAGACGCTGTGGTTTTGCGTTTACCTAGAGACCAAGTAGCGCAATGGTTACGTCCCCAAGCGGGCAGTGAGTTGCAAGACCACTTGTACTTGGTTGATCCCAATGGCGATTGGATGATGCGTTTTCCTGCGCATTTGCAAACCGATCAAGCCCCCAAGATGCGCAAAGATTGGGACCGCCTGTTGCGTGCTTCCGTGTCTTGGGACAAAGCAGGGCGCTGAATTTATGCAAGACGTCGCACTTTTCAACCTTGGCCCTATTTTCAAATTGCTGCTCTTGGCTGCAGTCGTGGCCATGGGGCCATTGGTTTGGGTTTGGTTGCGCCATCGCCACCAAGATGTGCCCCAACGTGTGCACCAACTCACCGCTTTGACGCTGTTTCTGTGTTTCGATCTTGTGTTGTTTGGCTCATTCACCCGCTTGAGCGACTCGGGCTTGGGCTGTCCCGATTGGCCGGGTTGCTATGGCCATGCCTCGCCCTTTGGCGCGGGCGAAGCCATACAGGCCGCGCAAACCGCCATGCCCACAGGACCTGTGACTTTAAGCAAAGCGTGGATAGAAATGATCCACCGTTATTTCGCCATGACCTTGGGCGTGCTGATACTCACCTTGGCGGTGTTTTCGTGGAAACGTGACCGTTCGGTATGGGGTTGGCCCACGCTCAGCTTGGTATGGGTGTGTGTGCAAGGTGCGTTTGGCGCTTTGACCGTCACCATGAAGTTGTTTCCCGCCATCGTCAGCTTGCATTTGATGGGCGGCATGTTGTTGTTGGTGATGTTGTTGATGCAATTGCTGCGTCAGCGCCATGCGCCTTGGGCCCAGTCCCGCATACCGCTGCCAACTTCTGTGCGCAGATGGTTGATGGCCGCTTGGGCTTTGCTGATGCTGCAAATTGTCTTGGGCGCTTGGGTCAGCTCGAACTATGCGGTCATGGCCTGCAACACTTACCCGCTTTGCCAAGGTGCTTGGTGGCCCGAGATGAATTTCGACAAAGGCTTTGACTTGTGGCGCTCATTGGGGCTGGATGGCGACGGTCAAGCCCTGCCATTCCAAGCCTTGACTGCCATCCACTTCACCCATCGATGGCATGCCGTGCCTGTGGTTGCCTTGTTGCTGTGGTCTTCGTTTTTGTTGTACCGCCATGGCTTGCTTACCCAAGCTCGCGGTCTTTGGCTTTTGGTCTTTTTGCAATTCATCACCGGCATTTCCAATGCCGTGTTGGGTTGGCCCTTGCTGGCAGCTTTGCTGCATACCGCCAGCGCTGCGGGCCTGCTGTTGCTGTTAAGCTGGGCTTTGGGTATTTCCGAGTCCCGACCTTCAGGGCACATCGCCAAGACTTTTTCCAAGCCTGTTTTATGAAAGCGCTTTCTACTTTTATGCCCTTGCGTTGGCAGCAGTTCAATGCACTGACCAAACCACGTGTGATTCAGTTGATCGTCTTTTGTGCGCTGATTGGCATGGTGTTGGCGGTGCCCGGCGTGCCATCGTGGGCGGATGTGCAATTGGGCGCCATTGCGTGTTTGGGTATTTGGTTTGTCTCGGGGGCCGCTGCTGCGTTCAATTGCATTGTCGAAAAAGCCATTGACGCTCGTATGAAACGCACCTCGTGGCGGCCCACCGCCAAGGGCGAGTTGAGTGACCGCGATACCTTGTTGTTTTCAGCGGTGCTGTGTCTGTTGGGTTCAGCCATTTTGTACATCTGGGTCAACCCTCTCACCATGTGGCTGACTTTTGCCACGTTTGTGGGCTACGCCATTATTTACACCGTCATCTTGAAGCCTCTCACGCCGCAAAACATTGTCATTGGCGGCGCGTCTGGCGCCATGCCGCCGGTGTTGGGTTGGGCCGCTATGACGGGGGATGTCAGTCCCGAGTCCTTGATTTTGTGTCTCATCATCTTCTTGTGGACGCCACCACATTTTTGGGCTTTGGCCTTGTACCGTGTGGAGGATTACCGCAAGTCTGGTTTGCCTATGTTGCCGGTGACCCATGGTAACGAGTTCACCCGTTTGCAAATCTTGCTCTACACCATTGTGCTGTTTGCAGCTTGCTTGATGCCTTTTGTGTACCGCATGAGTGGCTGGTTTTACCTTGTCATTGCGACCATTCTCAGCCTGATGTTTTGCGCCTATGCATGGGCGCTGTGGCGCAACTACTCCGATGAACTCGCTCGCAAGACCTTTAAGTTTTCCCTCTACCATCTGAGCTTGCTGTTTGCAGCCTTTTTGATTGATCATTATTTGCCAGGTACTGTATGAGACGTGTTTTAGGCTTGTTCCTGCTTTTGGCGTTGTTGGCTTGCTCGCCGCAAAAGCAGTCTTTTCAGTCCATTGATTTAACCGGTGCCGACTACGCCAAAGGCTTTAGCTTGCCCGATCAGCTGGGCCAAACCCGAACCTTCGCAGACTTCAAAGGCAAAGTGGTCTTGGTGTTTTTTGGCTTTACCCAGTGCCCCGATTTTTGCCCCACCACCTTGAGCGAGATGGCGCAAATCAAGAAAGATTTGGGGCCCCTGGGCGACAAAATGCAAGCCATCTTCATCAGTCTTGACCCCGAGCGTGACACGCCTGAACTTCTCAAAGCCTATATGGGGAACTTTGACCCCAGTTTTGTGGCGCTGGTGCCCACCCTAGATGCACTGCCAGCCCTGGCCAAAGACTTCAAGATTTATTACAAAAAGGTGGAAGGCGCCAAGCCCGCGAACTACACCCTAGACCACTCGGCGGGTACCTATATCTATGACACCGAGGGTCGCTTGCGCCTGTATGCCCGCTATGGCATGGGCGTGCCGGCGCTCACCGCCGACATTCAGCAACTGCTCAAGTAAATTCCAGCAAAGCCGCTTTAATTTTTTTCATGGCCGCCACTTCGATTTGGCGGATGCGCTCGGCACTCACACCGTATTCCGCGGCCAACTCATGCAGCGTCATGCCGCCCGAGTTGTCGTCATTCACTTTGAGCCAACGCTCTTCGACGATGCGTCGGCTGCGTTCGTCCAGCACATCCAACGCTTGCATGATGCCGTCGCTAGAGAGCACCTCGCGCTGATGCGCTTCAATCATGGCGGTGGGTTCGTGGTGGGCGTCAGCAAGGTAGGCGATAGGACCAAAAGCGTCTTCGCCATCGTCGGTAGACACGGGGTCCAGCAAGACGTCGCCGCCAGCCATGCGCGCTTCCATTTCAATCACTTCTTCACGCTTGACATTCAGGTCTTTGGCGATGATGTCAATTTGCTCATCGTTCAAGCCATCGCGGCGTGAAGCATCGTGGTCTTCGCCAGCTTGGGCACGAAAGCCTTGCTTCATCGAGCGCAGGTTGAAAAACAATTTGCGCTGCGCCTTGGTGGTGGCGAGTTTGACCATGCGCCAGTTTTTGATGATGTATTCGTGAATTTCTGCCTTGATCCAATGCATGGCGTAACTGACCAAACGCACACCTTGGTCGGGGTCAAAGCGTTTGACTGCCTTCATCAAGCCCACATTGCCTTCTTGAATCAAGTCGGCGTGGGGCAGGCCGTAGCCCATGTATTGGCGTGAGATGGATACCACCAAGCGCAGGTGCGACAAGATCAACTTTCCGGCAGCGTCAAGGTCGTTGTGGTCTTTGAGTTGGCGGGCAAAAGCTTGTTCTTGCTCCAAGGTGAGCATGGGCAGGCGGTTGGCGGCAGATATATAGGCTTCAATATTGCCCAGCGGCGGTACCAAGGCCCATGGGTTGGTGCTGACTGAGGACTGGTTGGGTAAGCTTAATGAAGTCATTTGGGGTCTCCTAAGGGACGCGATGGCCCTATATTAGCACTCTCTAGCGGAGAGTGCTAAGGATTTTTCGGGTTAACCCTGAGGGCTTCAGGGAGGCCTTGACGACCCGCAAACACGGCCTTACCCCCCATGGCCTCTTCAATCCGCAAGCCCTCGTTCCATTTAGCCATACGTTCCGACCGTGCAAACGAGCCCACTTTCAGCTGTCCCGTGTCCCAGCCGGTGGCCAAGTGGACGATGGCGGTGTCCTCGGTTTCGCCAGAACGTGCCGACACCACCATGCCCCAGCCTGCTGCCCGCGCCACATCCATGGCCTGCACGGTTTCGGTGACGGTGCCAATTTGGTTGGGCTTGAGCAGCACCGCGTTGCAGGCTTTGTCGTGAATGGCTTGGGTCACCAAACTGGCTTGGGTGACCAAATAATCGTCGCCCACCACTTGAATTCGTTGACCTACAGCGTTAGTGAACGCCTGCATTCCAGCGGTATCGCCTTCGGCGAACGGGTCTTCCACCGACACAATCGGGTATTTGTTCACCCAGCCCAGCAAGACCTCCAGCCAAGCTTGGCTGTCGTATTCGTGTTTTTCCAGTCCTAAGGTGTAACTGCCCGCTCGGCCAAACTCGGAGGCTGCAATGTCCAAGGAGATGGCCACTTGGTCGTAGTGGTAGCCTGCCGCATCAATAGCACGGGTCAAGGTTTGCAATGCTTCTTCATTGGAGTCAAAAGACGGCCACCAACCACCTTCATCGGCCACGCCGGCGAGTTTGCCTGCAGCGGCCATGAGTCTGCCAGCCGCGTGGTAAACATTGGCCACCATCACCAGCGCTTCATCAAAACTCTGGGCACCCAAGGGCATGACCAAAAAGTCTTGAATATCGACCCGTCGCCCCGCATGGGCACCACCGCCAAAAATTTGAATTTCTGGCAGGGGCAGGCGTACAGTTTTGTCACCCGCCAAATAGCGCCACAAGGGCAGGTGTTCGCTGGCGGCCGCAGCTTGCAACACCGCCAGCGAGGTGGCGATGGTGGCGTTGGCACCCAAGCGGCTTTTCAGCGGCGTGCCGTCCAGAGCGATGAGTGTGTGGTCTATCTTGGCTTGATCGCGAGCATCTAGCCCCAGCAAGGCTTTGGCAATCGGGCCATTCACTTGGGCCACTGCTTGGCTGACATCCAAGCCACCCAAGAGCGGACCACCATCGCGCAGCTCCAACGCCTCACGGCTGCCTCGTGACGCACCTGCTGGTGCCACGCCGCGCCCTTGTACGCCGTTGCTCAGTTGCACATCGACTTCCAGCGTAGGGCGTCCACGGGAGTCCCAAATACGTCGTGCGTTCAGGTGTTGAATCGAAGTGCTCATCAAGGTGTCCAGTGTTGACGCAGGGTCTGCAGTTGCAGAGCAGGGTGCTTTAAAAATGGAATGGCAAAGCGTCGAACTGTATCGCGCTGTGTGTCGGTGGTGATGTATTCAACAGGCGACTTGCCGTCCACCCGTGCCAGCAGCATGCCTGCCAGCAGGGCGCAGGTGCGCGCCTCTAAGGCAGTTGGGTCTTCCCAGTTGACCGCTTTCAAATAGGTTTGGGACAAGGCATCAAAACTGGCCAAATAGGCGAGGTGGTGGGCTGGCTTCCACAGGCATTTCAGCAATAAATGGTTGAGCACAAAAGCCAAGTCAAAGGCGGGGTCGCCGTACCAAGCGCATTCGGCATCCAAAAACACAGGACCGTGTGGGCCGACCAAGATGTTTTTCGGGCTGACGTCGCCATGCACCAAGACATGTTTGTGTGCCAAGGTTTGCTGCACCAAACCGTGTAAAACGTTGGCGCAATCAGGGTGACGCAAGGCAGTGGCATTGAAATAAGGATCAAGGCGAATAGCGATGAAATCTGCGTCGTGGTCAAAAGTCTGTGCCAGCACAGTATTGTGGGCGCTGGCCCCATGCCAGGTTGCTAAACAATGGGCCACTTGCTCGGCGGTATGGACATCCACCAAGCCATCTCGCAGTTGCTGCTTCCACACAGGGTGTTGCTCAGGGGCCAAATACGCCATGGCGAACACGCAGTCGGTTTCATCCTCACCCAACAAAGCAGGAACGGCTTGCGGCAGATGCTGGGCCGCAAAGCGCAGCCAAGCCACTTCGTCGCGGTTGCGCTTGACCGGCGCTTCCCACAGCGCCGCCACTTTGAGTTGCGGCAGGGCACGCTTGAGGCAAAAGCTTTGCGTGGGTGTATCCACCCGCACGATGAGCGAGGACACGCCGCCGGTCAAAGGTGTGAACGTCACCGCTTCATGGGGCAGCAGCAGACCCATGCGTTGCAGGGCTGGCAGCATCGCTGCGAACTCTTGCGACGCGGGTGAATAGCCTGGTGAAGAGCTCATGGGGTGTCTGAAAATTCAGTTGATGAGTGCTTGGGCGAATTCTTGGGCATTGAAGGCCTGCAAGTCTTCCAGCTTTTCGCCAATGCCAATGAAATACACCTTCAGAGGTTTGGCTGCTTGGGTGCTGCGTTGCTGCGCCCACAAGGCAATGGCGGCCAGCACGCCGCCTTTGGCAGTGCCGTCGAGTTTGGTGACGATCAAGCCGGTGAGGCCCAGCGCTTCGTCAAACGCTTTGACTTGCGCCAAGGCGTTTTGCCCGGTGTTGCCGTCGATCACCAGAAGTACTTCGTGGGGCGACGAGGCATCGGCTTTTTGAATGACACGTTGGATTTTTTTCAACTCGTCCATCAGATGCAACTGGGTGGGTAAGCGTCCTGCGGTATCGATCAGCACCACATCACGCCCACGGGCTTTGCCGGCTGTCACCGCGTCAAAGCTGACAGCTGCAGGGTCGCCTTGGTCTTGGCTGATGATGTCAACCTGATTGCGGTCAGCCCACACCAGCAACTGTTCTTTGGCGGCGGCGCGGAAGGTGTCGGCGGCTGCCAGTAAAACGCTGTGTCCTGCGTCGCTTAAGTGGCTGGTAAGTTTGCCAATGGTGGTGGTTTTGCCCGCGCCATTCACCCCCGCCACCATGATGACCGTGGGTTTATGTGCGTCTAGCGTCAACTCGCCCTGCAGCGGCAGCAGCACCTCGGTGAGTACCTCGGTCAGCAATTCCTTAACCTCAGCGGGCTGGGTACTGCCATTGGCTTTCACGCGTTTCTTCAGGGCTTGTAAAACCGCTTGGGTGGCTGGCATGCCTGCATCAGCCATCAATAGCGCAGATTCAAGTTCTTCGTAAAGCGCGTCATCGATGACTTTGCCGCCAAATACACCTGCGATGCTGCTGCCGGTGCGCTGCAAGCTGCTGCGCAAACGACCCAACCATGTTTGGGCTGCTACTTGCGAGGCCGATGGCCCTTGGTCGGGCAGGGCTGTTGGCGCTGGGGTCTTTCTTTTGAACAGGCTGAACATGGGGGCCAGGGTTTCTAGAATGGGGAGTTACTCGCCATGGGGCGAGCTTGCGTTAAAGCCATTCTATGAAACCCTTCTTCCTAACTCTTTCTCCCAACGCCAAGCTTTGGCTCATGGGTCTTGCGCTTTTGCTGGCGCTGCGTCCTGCTTTGGCACAAACAAGCCCCGCGGCTCAACAGTTCACCCTGAAAAACGGCATGACGCTCATCGTCAAAGTGGACCCACGAGCCCCCACCGCGGTGCACATGCTGTGGGTGCGGGTGGGTTCCATGGACGAGGTGGACGGTGTGTCGGGCGTTGCGCATGTCTTGGAACACATGCTCTTCAAAGGCACGGCCAAGGTCAAGCAAGGCGAGTTTTCGCGCAAAGTGGCCGCTTTGGGTGGACGAGAAAACGCTTTCACCAACAAGGACTACACCGGTTATTACCAGCAAATCCCGGCCAAGCGTTTGGCCGAGGTAATGGCGCTTGAAGCTGATCGCTTCGCCAACAACCAGTGGCCAGACATTGAGTTCACCAAAGAGGTCGAGGTGGTCAAAGAAGAGCGACGCATGCGCACCGAAGACTCGCCCCGTATGTTGATGTACGAGCAACTCTACGCCACCCAGTTTGTCGCCTCGCCTTACCGCCGCCCCGTCATTGGCTGGATGAACGACTTGGACGCCATGACGCCGCAAGACGCACGGGACTTTTACAAACGCTGGTATGTACCTTCCAACGCCGCCATCGTGGTGGTGGGCGATGTGGATGTGGCCGAGGTCCAGCGATTGGCAGAAACCACCTACGGGCAAATTCCGCCAGGCGTGGTGCCTGCGCGCAAGCCCCGTGAAGAGCCAGTCCAAACTGGCACCCGCCGTGTGCTGGTGAAGGCTCCTGCCGATCAAGCCTACCTCGCCTTGTCGTGGAAAGTGCCTAACTTCTCTGGCTTTGAAGCCACTGACGACAACCGCGATGCACTGGCGCTGACGCTTTTGGCTGCTGTTTTGGATGGCTACAACGGTGCACGCCTGGACCGCGCTTTGGCGCAAGG
>CAMDKR010000065.1 GCA_945901225.1 Bordetella parapertussis
AAATGGGGTAGCTGTAATTCCACCGCTAAGACCATCCTGCTGAACACCGACCTTGCCAAAAAGCCAAGGGAATGCTTGGAGTACATCGTTGTGCATGAACTGGTGCATTTGCTTGAACCAACCCACAATGATCGTTTCATCAAACTGATAGATCAGCACATGCCCAAGTGGCAGTCACACAGGCAGTTGTTAAATAGCTTGCCTGTCAGGCATGAGAACTGGGGATATTAATTTGTAGGCAACGCCGACAACTAAATTCGATACTCCATCATGCTATTTAACCAGTTGAAACCGATCCGGTTTCTTTTGAATTCATTGAGGTTTATCTATTTGGTGGGCTTGGTGCCGGGTAATAAATTGATCAACACTAGTTCAACCAGCGTTCAATGTTTTTTAAGCGCACCTAAAACTCCAAGATGCGCATGCGCGTGTGCGCGATGCGTGCAGATAGACCTTCATTTGGAGCCACATTCACATTGCCTTATGCCTCATCCCCTGAAGCTTTTTAAATCGCTGTTTGGCAAGGCTTGAGAGGTAATCCCTGCCACCATCATCGAGCCAGCGATAAAAGCCCTCTAAAGCCCTTTCCTGCTGTCCTGATGCCATTCGCTGGCGCGTGGCTTGGGCAATGGCTTGGCGACCCGCTGGAGTTTTGGGGCCAGTGCTCATCCCCCCATGGTTCTTGCACCTTCCATTAGCCAGCGCCTTAGCTTTACAGGGATGTCCTGTGCTTCTTGCATGTGCCCCGCAGGAAACTTTAATTGTGGGGTGACTCATTTTGTACCTTCGTAATCATCAATCCATTCTTGATTCTCTGGTGATAAATCCACGGTTCTTGGTGACTCTTTTCTTTTCCATTCCCTTCTACTCACATCAGTTCTATTCATTTCATTTCTATTCAGAGGCTTGTGCCCACCTTTAAGGGTGCCTTTAGCCTCCCTTATGTCATTTTGAGTCTTGCGTCCCCCTCTTGCGCCACCTTCTGCCATCGCATCTCGGATGTTTAGTTTTAGTGCCTTGTAGTTGTCTAGCTCAGGACACGTAAAGAAACCATCGCCTTGTAAAAAAAAAGAAACCACCCTGTCAGTCAGATTACTTTTAACAACATCGACTTGCAAGTTCAGGATTTGAGCAAGGTCATCAAGTTTTGATGGAACCTTGCCGTTAACCCAGCATTCTTTGCGCATGGTGTCCCAAAGCCCACGCTCTGAGAGTGACATGAGTCTGTAGTTGATGCTTGCCAAGATATCGGATGCGTACTCAAGGTAAGCAGGCAAGTCCCTTTTTGTGACCAGTCTAGGGATGTTGTTTGAGGGTGAATCAAGCTTCGTAGCAATGATGTCCTCAGGAGTCTTGGAGTTGGTCATTTCCATTTCAAGCACCTACTCAAAAGGCTGTTCTAGCCGCTTAGTGTGAAGTCGAACCACCAACGCCCTCAACTCGTCGTCTGACTTTCCGGCTATTCTTGCCGCTATGACAGCCGCAACTTCATCTGAGGGCCAACCCTTCGCTCGTTGCCCTATCTTTACACCTGCGGGAAATAATCCATCGCGAATTGCGTTGTATATGCTTGAATCTGAACGGTGGCCCAACTCAGCTTTAACCGACGGTAATCGCAGTATCCTCATTTGTCTCTCCTGTAACTTGCTGGCAGTCAGTGCCAAGCACAGGATTGAGGTTACCCACCCTCGAATTTGATGTCACGCAAACAAATTTAAAAAATACGGTTTGCATGCAGGCCGGTCTTTTTTTGTTTACAACCCTTTAAGCCACACCTCTGAAATCGTACGGGAGGTGATTTTTTTAATTTCAGGATAGTCCTCGATTACAAGTTTTACGTATTCTCGCCCAAACTCTTTTTTGCTTCGGTATTCAGATGACTTCGTGGCCCATTCCTTGCGAACCCAATGAATTACAGGCTGAGATTTGGCGTGTCTTTCACGAGCGAGTTGTGCCATTTCAATTTCACGCTTGTGTTTGGACACAATAGCAACAAATGAGCCGATTGAATCGTGGTCGATGTTTTCCGCAATCACGGCGTCCATTCGAACACTCCATTCATCAATTGCCATACACGCTTCATCAAGAGGGCCGTCAGCATCAAAACTCAAATCAACTAACAAAACGTCCAGAACCCTTAGCGCTTTTTGTTCATTGCGACTCTTGGCAATTGATTCAAGTTCCCTAAGGCGAGAGAAGTCATCATCCTCGCTCATGACGCCACCTTAAATTGAATCACTTCTGCGCCAGTGGCAAGCTTGTCTAGGTAATCTGCCCACTGTTGAATCATCTCAAATCGCTGTTTGAGGTATTGAGTGCGGTTGTAACTGCGCCCCAATCGGTCCTTTGCGCCATGCGCGAGATTGGCTTCAATCATCAGAGGGTCAAGCCCCAGCTCATCCACCAATAATGTTCTAGCTACTGCCCTGAACGCATGAGGTTTTTGTTCATCACCAAAGCCCAGAGCATATAAAGCACTTCTCACTGCGTTATCGCTCATTGGCCTGTCATGGTTACGCTCTCCGGGGAACACATAGCGCCCTTCACCTGTAAAAGGTCTGATTGATTCCAATAGCGCAACGGCCTGCTTGGGTAGAGGAACCACGTGATCCTCACCCTCTGCTTTTTCTTTCACGGAGCGCTTCATCTTTGCGCTGGGAATGGTCCAAGTAGCAGTTTCAAGGTCTAGCTCAGCCCACTCCATCATCCGAAGATTGCCGGGCCTTTGATAAAGAATTGGGGATAGTTGCAGTGCAACCCGAACCACCATACCGCCCTTGTAATGCTTGATAGATCTAATCATCTCCCCCACTCGCTTGGGGTCAAGAATGGCGGCGAAATTCTTTCCACGGTACGGTTGGAGCCTAGCTTTCAACCCCTCTGTGATGTTGCGCTGTTCAACTTCAGCAGTTGGCAACCAGTATTCCCAAACCTGCCTCGAAATATCTAATACGCGGTGAGCAGTTTCTACAGCCTGCCTGTCCTCTATTTTTTGAAGGGCCGCAAGTAGCTCCATAGCGTGTAACTGAGCCATTGGACGCTTGCCAATCCATGGAAATAAATCCCGCTCCATGCGACGCATAACTGTCTTTGCGTGGACCTCTGACCAGTTATTTATCTGCTTCGAGTGCCACTCTCTCGCGATTGCCTCAAAGGTGTCATCCGCTTGACGGGCGGCAAGTAATTTGCCAACCTGCTTGGCATGAATCGGGTCCGTTCCTTTGTGTTTCAGCGCCTTGGCTTCTAACTGCTTGACCCGTACATTGGCAAGGCTAACTGCTGGATAACCTCCCAGCGCCAGCCTCATCTCCTTGCCGTCTTTGCGGTACTTCAAGAACCAGCGCTTGGACCCTGCGGGGCTTACCTCAAGATAAAGCCCTCCAGCGTCAGCAAATCGCGCCCTCGACTTTCCGGGTGGGCACTTAGCGTTTTTGCACTGTCTGTCAGTCAACATAGCGGCTCCAATTGGGGGAACATCTCACCCAAAAGACACTTATGGGGGAACAATCACCCCAAATGTTCCCCCGTTTAGCGTTAGCTGTCAATAGTTACTGATGGTCACCCTTATCGTAAAAATACCAAATTTACCAATGAAAAAAGCCGCTAGGTGGTGAAACCTAGCGGCCTTTAAACTTGCATCTGGTGGAGCTGGGGGGATTTGAACCCCCGTCCACAAGCCTTTTTCGGACAGTTCTACATGTGTAGTCGTCTGTTTTGTTTTCTCATTCAAGGTGCCGCGCAGCGACACGCTGCACCCCAAACCAGCACCCTATTTTCTCGCTCCCCACCAAGGTACCCGGTGAGAAACCAGCCGATATGAATTACCTTGCAGCCTGGACAGTCTTGAGACCGCCCTTGCCCAGCCTATTGGCCAACTGTTGCAAGGCTAGCGGGTTTAAGCCGCTAGTGCGAAACGTTCGTCGTTTGCAGTTAGTTTTTTTCTGCTGATTAACGAGGTGACAGAACCTCGACATGCCCTGCGCCGCGTCCGAACCCATGTCGAAACCAATGCAGCCCCAAGAGCGGTGGATTCTACGCCTGTACCAGTAACGCTGCCAAAGCCAAAGGGGAATGGATGATGTGGTCAGCCCCCCAACTTAAAACCTCGGCTTGGCTGCCCAAATACCCATAATGCGCGGCCACTGTGGTCATACCAGCGGCTTTGCCGGCCACGATGTCGCGCTCGTCGTCACCCACATACCAGCAATGCTCGGGGGGCAGCTGCATACGTCGCGCTGCTTCAAACAAAGGCTCAGGGTGTGGTTTGGCGTGTGGCGTGGTGTCACCACTCACAATTGCTTGGGCAGAGGCAAACAGCGGAATTTGAGCGGTCAAGGGCAAGGTGAAGCGCTGCGATTTGTTGGTGACCACACCCCAGCGCATTCCCCGCTCGGTCAACTGCGCTAACAAATCATGAACGCCCTCGAAAATCAACGAACGCACCGTCATGGCTTGCTCATAGTTGCTTAAAAACTCTTCCTTGAAGTCTTCATAGTCTGGGTGCTCTGGGCCTATGCCAAAGGCAATTTCAAGCATGCCGCGAGCGCCAGAGCCTGCCATAGGTCGGTACAGCGCATAGTCCAGCGAAGCCAAACCACGGTCGGTGCGCATTTTGTCGGCGGCGGCGCCAAGGTCTGGCGCACTGTCAATCAGGGTGCCATCCAAGTCAAACAGAACAGCTTGGGGAAGTAAGGGCTTCATAGCCGGACTCTGTTGGGGCGCTTCAAATTTCACGCTGGGTGGCCAGCATGTAATTCACGCGGGTATTGGCATCTAGCCAATAGCGCTGAGTGAGTGGGTTGTACTGCAAGCCTCGCGAAGCCTGCGTTTGCAAACCAGCGTCCCTGCAAAACCCTGCCAATTCGCTGGGACGGATGAATTTCGCGTATTCGTGGGTACCCTTGGGCAGCAGGTTCAAGACATATTCAGCTCCCACAATGGCAAACAAAAAAGATTGGGGATTGCGGTTCAAGGTGGAGAAAAACACCCAGCCGCCAGGCTTGACCAAGGCGGCACAAGCCTGCACCACAGAGGCAGGGTCGGGCACATGTTCCAGCATTTCCATGCAAGTCACCACATCAAAACAAGCGGGCTGCTCAGCCGCCAAAGCCTCAGCGCTGACTTCGCGGTAGCTCACATTGGGCGTCTGGGTTTCCAAGGCATGAAGTTGCGCCACCTTCAGTGACTTGGTGGCCAAATCAATACCGGTGACTTTTGCGCCAACTCGCGCCATGGCATCGCTCAGAATGCCGCCGCCACAACCCACGTCCAATACTTGTTTGTCCTTCAGAGCCACCATGCTTTGTATCCAATCCAATCGAAGGGGATTGATTTGGTGCAAGGGCCGAAATTCACTGTTGACATCCCACCAACGGTGGGCAAGGTCTGAAAATTTGGCAAGTTCTGCGGGGTCTACATTGCTGGTGTTCATAAGACGGATTGTCGGGCAAATCGCAGACATAAAAAAACCCCGCCGAGGCGGGG
The DNA here is from genome assembly GCA_945901225.1 of Bordetella parapertussis. Taxonomy (GTDB): domain Bacteria; phylum Pseudomonadota; class Gammaproteobacteria; order Burkholderiales; family Burkholderiaceae_C; genus Limnohabitans. The sequence goes on from CAMDKR010000065.1 coordinate 5,485, forward strand.
TTTCGCGCAAAGCAGGGGAATCAGTTCTTACGTGAACCCACCACTTCGATTTCAACGCGACGGTTTTTGGCGCGACCTTCTTTGGTCTTGTTGTCAGCCACAGGCTGCTTCTCGCCCTTGCCTTCGGTGTAAATGCGGGTTTTGTCGATGCCTTTGCTGACCAAATAAGCTTTGACCGCTTGTGAGCGACGCAAAGACAATTTTTGGTTGTAAGCATCAGAACCTACAGAGTCGGTGTGACCTACGGCAATGATGACTTCCAGGTTGATCGCTTTGACTTTGCCGACCAAATCATCGAGCTTGGCTTTGCCTTCGGGCTTGATGACAGATTTATCAAAGTCAAAGAAAGCATCCGCGGCGTAAGTAACTTTGGAGGAAACGGCGGCGGCAGCAGCTGGCGCAGGCGCAGGCGCAGGCGCTGGTGCGGCGGCAGGAGCGGGTGCTGGGTTCACCTCGGGTGTGGGGTAAACGGGGTCAGGCTGGACCATGGCTTTGGGCTTTTCGGTGATAGCGCCATCGCAGCCAGGCAAAGCGTTGGCGGGGGTCCAAAAACCAGTGCGCCAACATTCGCCGGGGGTGTTTTTCCAAACTTCACCAGCAGAGGATGTCCAGTTACCAACGTCGTGCGCTGAGGTAGCAGCGGCAAAACCCATCAGGGTTAATGCAAATGCGAGAGATTTCAAGTTTTTCATGATGTTCCTTTGGGGGTTTGCTGAATTTAAGCAAGACAACGAAAATGGTGAAGCTCGGGATTACCCTGTGCTTAAGATTGTGCCATACATTCTAAACCTTTAGATTACAGACGGTTAAGCCTAAAATCGACGGTTTACCCTGCTCTATAAATAGACTGCCTCCATGACCCAGTTTGCCAAAGAAACGCTACCCACCAGTCTAGAAGAGGAAATGCGCCGCAGCTACCTCGATTACGCCATGAGCGTGATTGTGGGACGTGCTCTGCCCGACGCCCGTGACGGCTTAAAGCCTGTGCATCGCCGCGTCTTGTTCGCCATGCACGAGTTGAACAACGACTGGAACCGCCCTTACAAAAAATCAGCACGTATCGTGGGTGACGTCATTGGTAAATACCACCCGCACGGCGACAGCGCGGTTTACGACACGATTGTTCGCATGGCGCAAGACTTCTCGCTGCGCCACATGCTGGTGGACGGCCAAGGCAACTTCGGCTCGGTCGACGGCGATAACGCCGCAGCTATGCGTTACACCGAAATCCGCCTCTCCAAAATCGCCCACGAACTGCTGGACGATTTGGACAAGGAAACTGTTAACTTTGGCCCCAACTATGACGGCAGCGAAAAAGAGCCGCTGGTCATGCCTGCCAAATTTCCCAATTTGTTGGTCAATGGCTCAGCTGGTATTGCGGTCGGCATGGCCACCAACATCCCGCCGCATAACTTGAACGAGGTGGTGGACGCTTGCTTGCACATGTTGCGCCACCCCGATGCCTCCATTGAGGACCTGATGGACATCGTGCCTGCCCCCGACTTCCCCACCGCCGGCATCATCTATGGCATCAGCGGCGTGAAAGAAGGCTATCGCACGGGGCGCGGACGCGTGGTCATGCGGGCCAAATGCCACTTTGAAGATATCGACAAAGGCCAGCGCCAAGCCATCATCGTTGACGAGTTGCCGTACCAGGTGAATAAAAAGACGCTGCAAGAGCGCATGGCCGAATTGGTGCATGAAAAGAAAATCGAGGACATCAGCCACATCCAAGATGAGTCCGACAAATCCGGCATGCGCTTGGTGATTGAGCTCAAGCGCGGTGCGGTGCCCGAGGTGGTCCTGAACAACCTCTACAAACAAACCCAGTTGCAAGACACTTTTGGCATGAACATGGTGGCCTTGATTGACGGGCAGCCACGTTTGTGTAACTTGAAAGACCTCATCAGCGTCTTTTTGTCGCACCGCCGCGAAGTGGTCACTCGCCGCACCATCTTCAACCTGCGCAAAGCCCGTGAGCGTGGCCATGTGCTGGAAGGCTTGGCCGTAGCTTTGGCGAATATCGATGAATTCATCGCCATCATCCGCAATGCGCCCACACCACCCGTAGCGAAAACCGAGTTGATGAGCAAGCCTTGGGACAGCCAGTTGGTTCGCACCATGCTCACCCGCGCCAAGGCCGATGGCAGCGTCATCAACGCCGACGACTACCGCCCCGACGGCTTGGAAAAACAATACGGCATGGGCGCAGATGGCCTCTACCGCTTAAGCGACACCCAAGCGCATGAAATTTTGCAAATGCGTTTGCAACGCCTGACTGGCTTGGAGCAAGACAAGATCGTCAACGAGTACAAAGAAGTCATGGCTGAAATTGACGACTTGCTCGACATCTTGGCCCGACCCGAACGCGTCTCCACCATCATCAGCGACGAGTTGTCTGCCATCCGCCAAGAATTCGGTCAAAGCAAAGTGGGTATGCGTCGCAGCCACATCGAGCACAACGCCCAAGACTTGGCCACCGAAGACCTGATCACACCCACCGACATGGTGGTCACGCTCAGCCACAGCGGCTACATCAAGAGCCAGCCGCTCAGCGAATACCGCGCACAAAAACGCGGCGGTCGCGGCAAACAAGCCACCGCCACCAAAGAAGACGACTGGATCGAACAGCTGTTCATTGGCAACACCCACGACTACATCCTGTGTTTCTCCAACCGTGGCCGTTTGTACTGGCTCAAAGTCTGGGAAGTGCCAGAGGGTTCACGTGGCTCACGCGGTCGCCCCATCGTCAATATGTTCCCCTTGCAAGAGGGCGAAAAAATCAACGTGGTGCTGCCCCTCACAGGCACTGCCCGCACCTTCCCTGCCGACCAGTACGTGTTCATGGCCACCTCGATGGGCACGGTCAAAAAGACCTCGCTGGATGAGTTCAACAACCCGCGCAAGGGCGGCATCATCGCGGTCAATTTGGACGATAACGACTTCCTGATTGGCGCGGCCCTCACCGACGGCAAACACGATGTGATGCTGTTCAGCGACGGCGGCAAAGCCGTGCGCTTTGACGAAAACGATGTGCGTCCCTTGGGCCGTAGCGCCCGTGGTGTGCGCGGCATGATGATCGAAGACGGCCAAAGCGTGATTGCCATGCTGGTGGCCGCGCAAGATGTACCGGCCCTCCCCGACGGCACGGCCAGCACCGACATGGCCCGCACCAGTGTACTTACCGCCACCGAAAATGGCTACGGCAAACGCACACCGATCGACGAATACACCCGCCACGGACGCGGCACCAAAGGCATGATTGCCATCCAACAGTCTGAGCGCAATGGCAAAGTGGTGGCCGCCAACTTGGTGCATGGCGA
>CAMDKR010000066.1 GCA_945901225.1 Bordetella parapertussis
AAGACGGTTTAAAAATTTTGGCGCAAGGCCAAATCGATCCGAATGTGCCAAGTGGCGGCTATTACGTTACGCCGACCTTGTTTGGTCAAGTTCCTGCTGAGCATCCCTTGGCCCATGAAGAAGTGTTCGGCCCAGTCTTGGCGGCCATGCCTTTTGTAGACGAGGCCCATGCCATTGCTTTGGCAAACGGCACTGACTATGGATTACTGGCCGCGGTTTGGACTGAAAATGGGGGACGACAGCAGCGTGTGGCAAAAGCACTGAAATGTGGCCAAGTGTTTGTGAATTCTTTTGGCGCAGGCGGCGGTGTTGAACTGCCGTTTGGTGGCGTCAAGCGCAGCGGTCACGGCCGCGAAAAAGGATTCATGGCACTGGAAGAAATGAGCACCACCAAAACAGTCATTCATTTTCACGGTTGAACACACCTACACAGAAAGAGAAACATGGAACAGCTAAAAAATAAAATTGCCATCATCACCGGTGCTGGTGGTGGGTTTGGAGAAGGCATTGCCCAGGCCTATGTGCGTGAAGGCGCCAAGGTCATCGTGGCTGATATTCAAGACGCTGCTGCCAAGCGTGTGGCTGCAAGCTTAGGCGCACAAGCCAGTGCTTTCACTTGCGATGTCAGCAATGCAGCGCAGGTACAAGCCTTGGTGCAGCATTGCATCAACACCTTTGGCATTCCAGACATCGTGGTTAACAACGCTGGCACCACGCATAAAAACCGTCCCATGCTAGAAGTGGATGAAGCCACTTTCGACAAAGTTTTCAATGTGAATGTGAAGTCCATCTATTACATGACCCATGCAGTGCTGCCGCATTTGCGTCAAAAAGGTGGCGGCGTGATTTTGAACATCGGATCGGTGGCGGGCATTCGTCCTCGCCCTGGGCTGACTTGGTACAACGCCTCCAAGGGCGCCGTCAACTTGCTGTCCAAGTCCATGGCGGTAGAGCTTGGCCCCGAGAAAATCCGCGTGAATGCCATTTGCCCTGTCATGGGCGTGACGGGTTTGTTTGAAGATTTCATGGGCTTGCCCGATACCCCCGAAAACCGCGCCAAATTCATGTCCACCATTCCGCTGGGGCGCTTCGCCCTAGCTAGTGATATTGCAGCAGCAGCCGTGTTTTTGGCCAGCGATGCTGCAGAGTTTTTCACTGGTGTTGAATTTCCAGTCGACGGTGGTCGAACCATCTGATGGCATCTTGAAACGACCATGAATACTGCTGCCGTCAAACCGTTAGACCATATCACCGTGGTGTCGCTGGAACACGCCATTGCAGCGCCTTTTTGTACACGCCAATTGGCTGATTTAGGGGCCAGGGTCATCAAGGTTGAGCGCCCCGAGGTGGGTGACTTTGCCCGCAGTTACGACCAACGCGCTCGGGGAGAGTCATCGCATTTTGTATGGGTTAACCGCTCCAAAGAAAGTTTGGCTCTGGACTTAAAGAACCCCGAGCACTTGCAGGTACTCAAGCAATTGATTGCCAAAGCCGATGTGCTTGTGCAAAATTTGGCGCCAGGTGCCACAGCCCGCATGGGTTTGGACGCCAGCAGTTTGCGAGCAGCGCATCCACGTTTGATCGTTTGCGATATTTCTGGCTACGGCAACGAAGGACCTTACCGAGATAAGAAAGCCTACGACTTGCTGATTCAAAGCGAGTCTGGTTATTTGTCGGTCACGGGTACAGCTGAGACGCCGAGCAAAAGCGGCAACTCGATCGCTGATATTGCCGCCGGTATGTACGCTTACACCAATATCTTGAGTGCCCTTATTCAACGCGACAAAACGGGTGAAGGGGCGCATATAGATATATCCATGTTGGAGGCCTTGGCAGAGTGGATGGGATTCCCCATGTATTACGCCACTGACAACGCCCCACCTCCCCCGCGCACAGGCGCATCCCACGCCACCATATACCCCTATGGTCCTTTTCTAGCGGGCGATGGTGTCAGCGTGATGCTGGGTTTGCAAAATGAAAGAGAGTGGGTTAGCTTCTGCAAAACAGTCTTGTGCATGCCAGAGTTAGCAACGGATTCACACTTTAATAACAACAGCTTGCGTAACCAAAACCGAACTGATCTCGAGAGCATCATCTTGTCGGTCTTTGCCACCCTCACTGCGTCTGAAGTGATTCAGCGTTTGGATGATGCGGCGATTGCCAACGCCCGGATGAACAATATGGCAGATTTATGGGCGCATCCACAACTGCAAGCCAGAAAACGTTGGACCCAGGTAGATTCGCCCGCAGGACCGCTGCCCGCTTTGCTCCCTCCCGGATTGCAAAGTGGATTTGAATACACCATGGGACCGATCCCCAGTGTGGGACAACACAATGCCGCCATTCTTAAAGAGTTGGGTATGACTCTTTCATTCAAGTAGCAGCCGTTTATTTTTTTCATGACACCACTTCAAAGGAATATCAGGCTTGCATCACTTGTTTTTTGTGAATCGGTGACATTCTGCTTGTTGAGTTTTTTAAGCATTGGTGTATCCGCACAGGAGCCTTTGGTACCCGCGAATAAAAATGAACGCATTGCCCTTTTCCGTGAGTCTGTAGACAAAATTCTGAATCAACTTGACAAAAAACAAGGACCGGGCGTGGCTGTTTGGGTCGAGGTTGATGGCGAAGTGGTTTACAGCAAGTGGGCAGGTCTTGCGCAAAGGGAGATGCGAATCCCTATTGATGGCAATACCACCTTTGAACTTGCTTCTGCATCCAAGCCATTGACCGCTGCACTTGTGTTGCAACTGGCAGAAAGCGGTCTACTCCAACTTGATGATGTAGCCATAAAGTGGTTGCCTCAGTTACCGTCTGTATGGGGAGCCATCACGATTCGAAACTTATTGAATCAAACCGCAGGCATTCCAGACTATATGAGTCAAATCAATTCAACCAAACTGCTTGGATTAGATGGATTGACCAATCAGCAGTTGTTAAAACGTTGGGAAACGGGTAGCCGTTTGAACTTTAACCCTGGGACACAAGTTGAATACAGCAACAGCAACTATGTTTTATTGGCTGAGATAGCTTCATCTGCCTGCGGAACTGGCTTTGGGCAGTGTTTGCGACAACGCATATTTCAGCCTTTGGGCATGAACAACACTCGAGTTGAATCCGAGGAATCAAGCCAAGGTGAAGTTTTGGCGCTCAATTACGCACTGAGCAAAAAAACCAAAGGGATTCTTCTGAAAACCGAAGGACCCACAGGGATTTACAGTTCGCTCAACGATATTGCTTTGTGGCTTCAAGCCTACCAAGCAGGAAAGATTGTGAGCAAAGCAGGGACCACCTTAATGACCACACCCGTTTTAATGAGCCCTGTGTTTGATAGCGGTGAGCGATATGGCATGGGGTGGGTTCTTCCCCCAGAGGACAATCAAATTGTCAGCTACACACATGCTGGACAAAAAGATGGCTACCGAACACTCATCAGCGCAAACACCACAAATTATGTGAATTACATCATCCTCAGCAACGGTGGCGACTTTGTTCAACCGATCAGCACAGAGATTAAGTATTGGATACAAGAAATTTTTGAAGCACAGCCCTAAAGTAAGGCATTGACAGATTTAAGTATTGGCCTACTTTAATCTTCCACTTCGTTTCCACGATCAAAATCTTTAAGCAAGGCATAGCGTTGGTTTCTTTGTTCTTGAACCATCCGAATCACGCGTTTCATTGGAACACCCACCAAAGCAAGCGCGTGAGTGGCTAGCATCAAAGAGCCTTCAATCGTTTCAGGCACTACCTCTGCAGCACCCGCTGCTTGCAGTTTCTCCAAGTCCAAATCGTCTTGTGTTCTCACAATGACCGGGATTTGTGGAGCATGCTCTTGGGTAAGCGCAAGCACACGCATTGCAGAGGCATTTTCTAAATATGTCACAACCACTGCACTGGCTCGCACCAACCCCACTGCCATGAGCGACTGCAAGCGTGCTGCATCGCCATAGACAACCTTTTCTCCATGCGATTGTGCTCGACTGATTCTGTCTGGATCCAAATCTAAGGCCATATAGGGAACGTTTTGCTTCTGTAATAGCTTGGCTAAGTTTTGGCCACATCGTCCGTAACCACAAATGATGATGTGCTTTTCGATATCCATGCTTTTCTGCGCAATTTGTGTCATTCCTAAAGATTGCTGCAACCAATCGCTAGAAGACCACTTCATCACCCAATCGTTGGCGTTCATGATGATGAAGGGTGTCGCCAACATGGAAAGCACCATACTGGCCAGCACAGGGTTAAGCCAATCTGCAGGAATCAATTGATTTTGATTGCCCAGAGTGAGCAACACAAAACCGAACTCGCCTGCTTGCGCCAAATACAAACCAGTACGTAAAGAAATACCTTCGCTGGCACCGCTCAATCGAGTGACAACTGCAATGAGTACAAATTTAAAAACAACGGGCACCGTGAACAAAAACAATACGAATGCCCATCGATCCCAAATAATGCGCCAGTCAAGCATCATTCCAATGGTGATGAAGAACAGTCCAAGCAAGATATCGTGAAACGGCTTGATGTCCAGCTCAACCCGGTGCTTGAATTCAGTTTCGGAAATCAACATACCGGCCACAAAAGCGCCCAGTGCCAAGCTAAGTCCGGCAAGCTCAGTCAACCAAGCCAAACCCAAGGTGATCAACAAGACGTTCATCACAAAAAGTTCTTCGCTTTGGCGGCGAGCCACCAAAAGCAACCACCAACGCATCAGCCTCTGACCTCCCGTTAACAACAAAGCAATCAACGCTGCGGCCTTGAGTGCCGCCAGCAACAAAGCAGGGATCAATTGCTCTGGAGGCGCATTCAGGGCAGGAATAAGAACCAACAATGGCACGACAGCTAAATCTTGGAAGAGCAAGACCCCAACCACTCTCTTGCCATGCTCAGTAGCCAATTCCAATCTGTCAGATATGAGCTTAATCACAATGGCAGTGCTGCTCATGGCTAAGGCACCCGACAACGCCAGTGCCGTCTGCCAACTCATTTGCCACAAGGTAGGCACCACGCTATTTAAGAGCAAAGAACCTATTGTTAAAAACGCAATGGTCAGTAACACCTGGAGAACACCCAACCCAAACACATGCTTTTTCATGGACTTCAGCTTGGGCAAGTTGAATTCCAGTCCAATAACAAACATCAGAAAGACCACCCCAAACTCGGCCAGATGGCGGATGCTTTCGGAGTTTTGCGCCAATGCAAGCGCATTTGGCCCAATCAGTACGCCAACCAGCAAATAGCCCAGCATGGGCGGTAGCTTCATAAGACGACAGCCCACTACACCCAACACGGCGGCCAATAGGTATAGAAGCATCAATTCCAAGGATGTCATAAAGACATCCTACCAAGTTCTAAATGGAATCAGCCAATTTGCACTATCTTGTAGGGTAGATAGGCCAAGTTAAAACTATTTAGGAGAATAGTGGTGGATCGTAGTGGGATCGAACCACTGGCTTCCACCGTGTGAAGACTCCGACACTGTGCCATTTTCCTTTTTAAAATCAAAAAATTAACGCATCACGTCGGGGTTAAAGTAGTATGGTTGTAGCATAGTCATCTTATATTAAAGATCTAATTTACAGATTGAATTAGAACTTATAGGACAGCAAGCGTAAAGAGTCTTTACGCTTGTGTGTTTCGAAGCCCGGCAGCAAACTCCATAGAACTTTTCGCAACCAATTTATCCCGTAGCACCAACACCATGTTCAGAAGACTACAGACGTTTTTTGTTGAGGTTACTAGTAAATAAACGCTTAACCCAAAAATAAACAACAAGGATTAGCGCCAGTAACGCCATAAATATTTCAGTCAACAACAAGCCGTCTTCATTTTTAATAAACGGAAAATTTTCAAAGTTCATACCAAAAAATCCAGTAATTAAATTAAGTGGCAAAAAGATAGCGGTCAATGCTGTCAATGTTTTCATCACATCATTGTTGCGATTGCTTTGAATATTGAAATGCATTTGAACTGCAGTTTCTGCACTTTGCTCGAGCCTGGTCACATGGTGCACGACCCTTTCAAGATGCTCAAGAACATCACGACTTCGAACTCTGACCAGTTCCAAATCTTTGTTCGACAGTGAATCCGTTTCCAACCAAGAACCCAAAGCTTCAATCCAGTCCTGAATAGCTGCACGCTGGTCTTCGCATATTTCATCCAAATAGTGCAGTGTGATACGCGAGTCCAAAAGAGCACTCCAGTTATTGAAGCGGGCTTTTGGGTTGATTAATTCACTCTGCCAGTGATCCAGTTGATGGGTTAATTCTTTGCGCAAATCCAAGTACCCATCTACAACCAACCCTATCATTCTTAACATCAAATCCACCGAATTATTGGGTAACCGACTGCTGGCATATGCTGCACTGGAGGCAGTTGCAGTACTGAGCAATCGACTCGCAAATAACTCACGCACTGCACAATCGGCTGGGTGGACAGAAATTGTCAGTCTATCGAAAATCAAAAAACTGATTGGGCTTGTATCAATGCGCTTCAAGATGGGCGGACCGCCCTTTGAACTTGAAGCATGCATGATCTGACCGGGACTTGAGATATCAGATTCAGTACGACCTCTTGCTAAGCGTCTGAAGATGATGATGTCGTACTCAGATGTGTAATCGTAATGTGATGGTAACTGGTTGTTCAAGATATTGGAGACGTGCAAATCAAGCAATTGAATTTGATAAAGCTTGTCCAGCATGACTTGAATGTCATTCAGATGGACCTCGAATTCGCGCCTTGTGCAACTGAGCCAATGAAATCCCTGAGAAATCCGCCCTTGAATCAGGGATTCGTTTTCAGAAATTAAATTGTTATGAATGTATAAATTTCTCATTTGCAGTTTTCGACTCATTAAGATTTAAAAAATGGAGCGACTCTAACTTCAGCGATTGGTAAGTCATATGTTGTTGCATTGGTCAGCAATGGTAGATAGTACTCACCGCGAACAAAGAAAAAAATAAGGACTAGGCTTCCTCAAAGTGAAATTCATGACAGTGTCATTTGCAAAATACAAGATGGATCCAAAGCACTTCAAAAGCTCCATGAAAACTAAGTTGAAAAAAGTCTTGATTGTGGGCAGCGCGCCTGATGCGGTGAGAACTGCAGGTTGGGACACATCGTTTTTCGACCATATTATTGCCATCAACAACGCGTGGATGGCGTGCCCTTCTTGGAGTTGCTTGATCTTTCCCGATGACTTCCCAAAAGAGAGACGCCCCTGTACAGACTCTCTTAAAGGAAAACAAATTGTGACATCTTATGAATTTGTACCCATCCTAAATGAGTTTGGAGGATTTGTTTATGCAGGCGGAACAATGTCGTTTACGGCAGGCTATTGGGCATTGGGTGCACTGAAACCTGATGTCATAGCCTACATTGGATGCGACATGGTTTACGACGCCAGGCCCGGACAGATAACGCATTTTTACGGTTGCGGTGTTGCCGACCCATTGCGAGAAGATGTCACACTGCAAAGCCTTGAAGCAAAATCCTTGCGCTTACAAGCCTTGGCCGAGAGAAATGGTTGTGCGGTGGTCAATTTGTCCAACCAACAAACCTCTCGACTTTTGCTACCACGCATTGAGCTGCAAATTCTCGAAGCGATGAAACAAAATTCACATACCACTGCCTTCAACCACATGGCTGTTCAGGAGGCGTTGGATACCGAGTCTGAACTGGGGTACTGGGTTGAATCTGGAAGGTATTGGGAAAAGTACGAGCAATTTGATAGCCATCAACTACAACAGATTGATGCACTTTGGCTGAGAACCATGTCGGAATCTGTTTGTAGCTGATCTAGTTTTTGCACACACAAAGGCATGGCAGGGTAGTCGGAGTCACAGGATCATCGCTTTTAGGATTGAAAGAGTGATATCTAAACCTCATCTCAAGGCGACTGCAAACATTACAAACTGTCAAATTTTATGGAGTTTTCACTATGCAATAGACTGCAAGCCATTGCCAATCCACTATAGGAGGTCACCATGTGCAGATGGGTTGCTTACGCGGGTCCAGAAATTTACCTAGAAGACTTGGTATTTCATCAAGAGCACTCGATAGTGAGTCAAAGCCTTGCTGCTAACCAATCTAGTTGGGTCACCAATGGCGATGGATTTGGTGTTGCTTGGTACACCCAGCGCACCACGCCTGGACTATTTAAAGATGTACTGCCAGCCTGGAACGATGCCAATCTTCGCTCGCTTGCAGCACATATTCGAACAAGTTTGTTTTTCGCTCATGTACGCGCTACCACTGGCACTGCGGTCAACAGAAGCAATTGCCATCCGTTTATTTGGCAAAACTGGACCTTCATGCACAACGGCAAGATTGGCAATTGGCATAACTGCCGCAAAGATGTAGAAGACTTAATTGACCATGTGCACTACCCACATAGAGAAGGCACCACAGACAGTGAAGCTTTATTTTTAGTTGCACTTAGCAAAGGCCTCATTAATAATCCTATCTCTGCACTTCAATCAACGTTAAGTGATGTAACCCGCATCATGGAAAAGCGCAAATCAGATGACCCTATGCGGATCTCTTGCGCACTGACCAATGGCAAAGAAATGTGGGCATTTAGATATTCAAGTGACGATCAATCACCAAGTATGTACTTTGGTTCCCCTCATACGCGAGCCAGCGAAGCAGGCTCAAACCCAATTACAACCATTGCATCGGAGCCATCAGATTCTGATGCTGGACACTGGTTCAAAGTTGAAGAACGTCATGGTATTCATTGGACAGAGCAAGGTTTAGAGCATTTCAAAATAACTGTCTAACGTCTTA
>CAMDKR010000067.1 GCA_945901225.1 Bordetella parapertussis
CAACCGCCGGCCAGCGTGGGTGCGCCGACCATCAAGGCGCAAGTGGTGCATTTTGTGAATAAAAAAATGCCCAAAGGCTTGCCTAACAAAACGGCCAGAGCCTTGCTTGACATCGAAGACCAAGACTATGTGCCCATCATCCGTAACCCGCAAACCACCCATGCAGATGCGGAGGCGGTGTTTTATTTTCCAGGTTGCGGCTCAGAGCGCTTGTTCAGCCAAGTAGGCTTGGCAACCCAAGCCATGTTGTGGCACGCCGGTGTGCAGACTGTTTTGCCCCCTGGGTATTTGTGCTGCGGCTACCCACAGCGTGGCTCGGGTCAGCAAGACAAGGCTGACAAAATCATCACCGACAACCGCGTGTTGTTTCACCGCGTGGCCAATACCTTGAACTACCTTGACATCAAAACCGTGGTGGTGAGTTGCGGCACCTGTTTTGACCAATTGCAGGGCTATGAGTTCGACAAAATATTCCCTGGCTCACGTATTTTGGATATCCATGAATACTTGCTTGAAAAACAGCTGACCTTGCCTGCAGGTGGTGCTTACCTGTACCACGACCCTTGCCACAGTCCGATGAAACAGCAAGCGCCCATGAAAACGGTGAAAGCCTTGCTGGGCGAACAAGTGCTCGAGAGCAAACGTTGCTGCGGCGAGAGCGGTGGCTTGGCCTATTCACGCCCCGATGTGTCTACCCAAATTCGTTTTCGCAAAGAACAAGAAATTCGCTTGGGTGAAGAGGCGTTGCGCGAAAAAAACTGGGTCGCTCCGCAAGAAAACGTCAAGGTTTTGACCAGTTGTCCCAGTTGCTTGATGGGCTTGAATCGCTTTCAAGACGATCTCCAAAACGGTTTGCTAGAGGCCGATTACATCGTGGTGGAGATGGCCAAAAAAATCTTGGGCGAGCAATGGATGACTGACTATGTTCGCCAAGCCAACAGTGGTGGCATAGAACGTGTTTTGGTTTAAGGAGCAGGCATGGCAGGATTGACACCCACTACCCCACAACCCACGGATATCGTGTTGCACAGCCAGTCCAAAGTACTGGAAATCGCTTTTTCTGATGGTCAAAATTTCCGCATATCCTTCGAGTTAATGCGTGTCTACAGCCCTTCTGCCGAGGTGCAGGGACATGGGCCAGGGCAAGAAGTGCTGCAAAGCGGCAAGCGCGAGGTGGCCATCGTGGCGCTCGAGCCAGTGGGCCACTATGGGGTGCAACCCCAATTCAGTGATGGACACAACAGCGGCATTTTTTCTTGGGACTATTTGTACTCTCTGGGTCAACGTGAAGCCGAGTTATGGCTGCAGTATGAAATGCGCTTAAAAGCAGCGGGTGTAGGACGCGATGACCCCATGGGGTCCGCCGCCGGTCATGCTTGCCACAGCCATTAGGTCCGCTATGACGCAAACACACTTCGGTTTTAAAAAAGTCAACGAAGAAGACAAAGCACGTCGGGTGCGAGGTGTTTTCGATTCGGTTGCCAGCAAATACGACATCATGAATGATTTGATGTCCATGGGCATGCACCGCGCGTGGAAAGCTTATGCGGTGATGGTGGCCCATGTGCAGGCAGGCGACGCGGTGCTGGATATCGCTGGCGGCACTGGGGACATGGCCCAGGCGTTTGCCAAGCAAGCAGGCCCCCAAGGCACTGTGGTGCATACCGACATCAACTTGGCGATGCTGCGGCAAGGCCGAGACCGCCTCCTAGACGAAGGTCTGATGCTGCCGACCACCGCCTGTGATGCAGAGGCTTTGCCATTTGCAGATGCCAGCTTCAATGTGGTTTGTGTATCCTTTGGTTTGCGCAATATGACCCATAAGGACCGCGCTTTGGCCGAAATGGCTCGGGTTCTCAAGCCCGGTGGCAAGCTCTTGGTGTTGGAATTTTCCAAAGTTGCCCAACCTTTATCTAAGGTCTATGACTGGTATTCCTTTGAAGTATTGCCGCGACTGGGCAAAATGGTGGCTGGCGACGATGCCAGCTACCGTTATCTGGCTGAATCCATTCGGATGCATCCCGATCAAGCGGCATTGAAAGTTCTCATGCAGCAAAGTGGTTTTGCGCATGTGGACATTCATAACCTCTCGTTAGGCGTGGTGGCTTTGCATGTTGGAATACGTTGTTGATGGAAAGAAATTTATGAAAATCATGTCTTTGTTGTTGAGTGTTGTCATGCTGACATTCAGTGTGCAGGCAGACGCTAAGCGATTGGGTGGGGGGCGTTCTTTGGGTAAGCAGTCTGGTGCTGTCAGCCAACGTGAAGCAACTCGCCCGGCTGGTCAAAATGCGGCCACAGCACCCGCTGCAACACCTTCACCTGCTGCGCCTGCTGTGCAGCAACCGCGTCGACCCTGGGGTGCGATGCTGGGTGGCCTGGCTGCTGGCTTGGGCTTGGCATGGCTAGCGCATTCAATGGGTTTGGGCGCAGAGTTTGGTCAATTCCTGATGTTCGGTTTGATGGCTTTGGGTTTGATGCTGCTGGTGGGATGGTTCATGCGCCGCCGTGTTGGCAATCAAACCGCCTCACCTTATGCCTATGACGGTGCTGGCTCTGCTGGTAACCCTGACCATGCGCCGCAGTACAACCCCGCCAAGGTGGGCAACGATGCCTCGGCCCGCCCTTGGGAAAACACAAGCACCCCTTACCCGTCTCAAACCGCCCCCAATCGTGCGACCGCCCGAATTGGTGCTTCACTGATGGGCAGTGGTCAAAACTGGAGCATTCCAGAAGGCTTTGATGTGCAAGGTTTTGTTCAAGCAGCCAAGCACAATTTCATCAATTTACAAGCTGCTTGGGACCGCTCCGATATTCCCGCCTTGCGCGTCATGATGACCGATGACATGCTGCTTGAAATTCAGACGCAGTTGGCTGAGCGTGGACTCATGGTTTCTGGTCCCAACACCACCGAAGTGGTCATGCTAGAGGCCCAGTTGCTGGGCATTGAAGATTTGGGTGAAGGTTACATGGCCAGCATCGAGTTCTCGGGTTTGATTCGCGAGGACATCACCGCAGGCCCCAGCCCTTTCCGTGAGGTGTGGAATATGACCAAACCCAAAACCGGACAAATGGGTTGGCTGGTCGCCGGCGTACAGGCTTTGCAATAACCGACGCTATTCATGAAATCCTTACCTTCATTGGCAGAGTTGGCCGCTCAGTTCAGCTCTGCCGTGATGCATTTGCAGCCTCCTGCGGTCTTGATTGAAGAGGCGCAAGACCGCGTACTTCTGTTGGTTAACCATGTCTTGATGCAAGAGCCTGCAGCCACGACAAGGCTTCGCCGTCAGCAAAACCGCACCATCCAAATTGGCTGGCGGCAGCTGCAACTGTCTTGTCGCATCACGCCCGCTGGTTTGCTTGAGAGGACAGTGCTGCAAAGCTCGCCAGACTTGTCTTTGCATATCAGCCAAGCGTCGCCATTTGAGATTGTCCAAACCTTGGCGCAGGGCGACAAACCCACGATGCAAGTGCAAGGCGATGTCATGTTGGCCGCAGACATCAATTGGCTTGTTGACCATGTGCGCTGGGATATCGAGGAAGATCTCTCCCGTGTACTGGGCGATGCGCTGGCGCACCAAAGTGTGGCCATGGCCAAGCGAGTCTTTGCGGCACTCAAAGGTTTTTTACCTGACGCCACCTCCCCTACGGTACGCCCCTCATGATCCGTATTGACCGCGGGGTGTTCATCGTCTGGGTGGTTCTGCGCTTCGGTCTCGATGAATTGCTGCTCTCTGGCTTCAAGCAGCCCTGGCTCAAGGTCCTCTCGCGCGTACTTACCTTGGGGCGGAATTTACGCGCTCCACGGGGTGAGCGTCTGCGCTTGGCTTTGGAGCGCTTAGGCCCCGTATTCGTCAAGTTTGGCCAAGTGCTGTCTACCCGTCGCGATTTGTTGCCGGAAGACATTTCGGATGAACTTGCCAAGCTGCAAGACCAAGTACCCCCTTTTCCTTCCGCGCAAGCGGTGGCCATGATTGAAAAAGCTTTTGGTAAAAAGCTCGACGAGGTGTTTAGCCATTTTGAACACACGCCTGTCGCCAGCGCATCGGTGGCGCAAGTGCATTTTGCGCGCCTGCGCAACAGCAAGGGTGAGCCTGAGCGCGAGGTAGCAGTGAAGGTGTTGCGCCCAGGCATGCTCAAAGTGATCGACAAAGATTTAGACCTCATGCGCAACATGGCCATGTGGGTAGAGCGACTTTCAAATGATGGCAAGCGACTCAAGCCCCGCGAAGTTGTCGCCGAGTTTGATAAACACTTGCATGACGAACTCGACTTGGTTCGTGAGGCCTCCAATGCAGCGCAGTTGCGCCGCAATATGGAGGGTTTGAACTTGGTCTTGATTCCAGAGATGGTTTGGGAATATTGCCGCACCAATGTCTTGGTCATGGAGCGTATGTATGGCATTCCTATCAGCCATACCGAAGCTTTGCGCAAGGCCGGTGTCAACATCCCACAACTTGCCAAAGATGGCGTGACCTTGTTTTTTACCCAAGTGTTTCGCGATGGCTTCTTCCATGCCGACATGCACCCTGGCAATATCCAAGTCAGCACTGACAGCGCCACCTTTGGTCGTTATGTGTCGCTGGATTTCGGTATCGTGGGCACCCTGACCGAAGTCGATAAAGATTATTTGGCGCAAAACTTCACGGCATTTTTTCGCCGCGATTACAAGCGCGTAGCCGAGCTGCACATTGAGTCTGGCTGGGTTCCGGAACAAACCCGTGTGGATGAACTGGAAGCGGCTATTCGCGCGGTTTGCGAGCCTTATTTCGACAGGCCGTTGAAAGAGATTTCCCTGGGCATGGTGTTGTTACGCTTGTTTCAAACGTCGAGACGCTTCCAAGTGGAAATACAACCGCAGTTGGTGTTGCTGCAAAAAACCTTGCTCAACATCGAAGGTTTGGGGCGACAACTCGACCCGGACCTTGATTTGTGGAGCACTGCCAAGCCTTTCTTGGAAAAGTGGATGCTCGAGCAAATGGGGCCACAAAAATTTTGGCAGCAACTCAAGATTGAAGCCCCTCGGTTTGCCAAACTGATTCCAGAAATTCCGCGCTTGGTCCACGCCTATTTGCAGCGTGATCAGATGGCCGAGCGTGATGAATTGATTCGTTTGATTGAAGCACAGCGACGAACACACCAAAACTTGCAGGCCCTTTTATTGGTGGTCTTGGGCTTTATGGCCGGTATCGTCATCACGGCCACCCTTGGCGTGTGGAGTTTGGCAGGCTGATGCTTCAGTCCAAAGGTCGGTAGGCTTCACGTCGCATTTGACGTGCGGTATGTACCCCGTACAAAACCACGGCCACACTGACCACCGTCATCAGCAAGGTTGCGGCTGCATAGATAGAGGGGTTCACCCCGCGTCGCGCATAGCTGAAAATCACTTGGGGCAAGGTGGTCACACCTGGTCCAGATAAAAATTCGGAAATCACCACATCATCGAACGAGAGGGTGAAGGTCAGCAGCCAAGCCGCCACAAGTGCTTGGGAAATATTGGGCAGCGTCACCAGAAAAAACACTTGGTAGGGCCGACAACCCAAGTCCAAAGCCGCCTCTTCAATGGAGCGGTCCATTTCCTTTAAGCGTGACTGAACCACCACGGTGGCATAGGCCATACCCAATAAAGCATGACCCAAGATGATGGTGGTAGCACCCCGCTCAGGCCAACCCAGCATGCGTTCCATGCCAACAAACAGCAGCAGCAAGGACAAGCCAATGATGACCTCGGGCATGACCAAGGGTGAGCTCAGCATGGCATTGAACAAGGAGCGACCTTTGAATGCCCCAAAACGTATCAAGGCATAAGCTGCCAAGGTAGCCAATACCGTTGCCAAGGTAGCGCTGAGCAAAGCCACATTCAAAGACAGCAAAAAACCTTCAACCAATCGCGTGTCTTGTCCCAAGGCCTGGTACCAGCGCAGCGAAAACCCAGTGAACTGGCTGTCTTGGCGGGTGCTGTTAAAGGAAAACACCACCAAAAACATCAAAGGTAAATAGAAAAATAAAAATACCCCACCCAACCATAAGCGGCTGACATAACGGTGCCATCGGTTGCCCTGCATTAACTGTTTTCCTCAGCTACTTTTCGGCTTAAGCGCTGGTTAAACCAAGCCAGTGGAACTACCACGCCCAAAATCAACACAATCGACAAGGCGCTGGCTCGCGGCCAGTTATTGCTGCTGAACATTTCATCCCACACCACCCGACCAATCATGATGTTTTCTGCACCTCCCAAAAGAGACGGGATGACAAATTCACCCAAGCAAGGAATGAACACCAAGATAGATCCAGCCACAATGCCAGCGCGGCTCATGGGCACAGTGATGAGCCAAAAAGTCTTCCAAGGTGTGGCGCCTAAATCTTGGGCGGCTTCAATCAAGCGCAGATCAAGCTTTACCAAATTAGCATAAAGGGGTAAGACCATGAAGGGCAGGTAGACATAGGTCATGCCTACCAGCATGGAAACATCGTTGTAAAGCAATTGCAAAGGCTCGTCGATCAAGCCTACGGCCAACATGAGGTTGTTGATCAAGCCCGAATCTGCCAGCAAGCCCTTCCATGCATAAACCCGTAACAAAAATGAGGTCCAAAAAGGCAGCATGACCAACAGCAGCAGCAAGGGACGAACATTGCTGGGACTGCGGGCTAAAAAATAAGCAAAGGGATAGCCAAAGAACAAACACAAGCAGGTCGTGAAAAAAGCGTAGCGCAAAGACAGCAAATAGGATTCGATGTACAGCGTCTGTCCCCAACCCGAGTCAGGATCCAGGAACAACGACACATAGTGCGAGAACTTAAGGCGCAAAGAAAAATGCCCCGCCTGAACATCAACGAGCGGGGCAAAGGGGTTCAGTTGCTCCCCCATGTCGGTCACACTGATGCGCAACAGTATGAAAAAGGGGACTGCAAAAAACAGCAGCAACCAAAACCATGGGACACCCAAAACCATCAAGCGGCCACGCCGCATGAACAGCAGTCCCAACATGGACGACAAGGTCTTCAAGGTAGGTGAATTAGCTTAAAGACGGCGGACACCCTAGGTACAGCTTGAGTGTCCGCCAAAATCTTTACTTGCCTTTTTTGAAGCTGGTGTAAACAGCTGTCATGGATTCACGCGTAGCGTTACCCAATGCGGCAGGCGGCACCATCAAACCCAAATTGGCCTCATCAGGAAACACAGCTTTGTTTTGGGCCACTTCAGGATTGACATTGGCCAAGCTGGCTTTGTTGGCTGTGGGGTAACCCAGTTCGTTGGTCAGGGCAGCAGACACCTCGGGCTTGAGGAAGTAATTGATGAAGACCATGGCATTGTTGGGATGCTTGGCGTCAGCGGGTACTGCCAAATTGTCAAAGAAGATCAGGCCGCCGGTTTTGGGCAACAAGACTTCAAGGTCTTGGCCGCTTTTGTTTTCGTTGGCACGGGCAATGGCGATATTGAAATCACCTGCCCAGCCCAAGGCCACGCAAGCTTTGCCGCCAGCAACGTCGTCGATCATGGTGCTAGAGAACAAACGAATGTCTTTGCGAACCTTGGCCAACATCTCGCCAGCCGCTTTGTGGTCCGCCGCATCTTCCGAGTAAGCATTCTTGCCAATGTAGTGCAGGGCAGGTGGCAAGATTTCGGAGGGTGAATCAAGGTAGGCGATGCCACAAGATTTGAGTTTGGAGGTGTAGGTGGGGTTGAACACCAAATCCCATGCGTTTTCTGGCATGGGGGTGCTGCCCAAAGCTTTGGTGACTTTGGTTTTGTTGATGGCTACCGTGGTGAAACTCCAAGCCCATGGAAGAACGTATTCGTTACCTGGGTCTACGCTTGTGAGTTTGCTCATCAAGGAAGCATCGAGGTTTTTGTAATTGGGGATTTGGGATTTGTCGAGTTTCTTCAGCAGGCCTGCCTCGATTTGGGCTTTGACAAAGACAGATCCAGGCACCACGATGTCATAACCAGAGTTACCTGCCACCAATTTGGCTTGCAGACCTTCATTGTTTTCAAAGGTTTGGTAGTTGACTTTGATACCGGTTTCTTTTTCGAAATTGGCGATCATGTCGGCAGCGATGTAATCGGGCCAGTTGTAAACGTTGAGGACCTTCTCTTCTGCATTCACAGGTGCAGCAGCAACGGGAGCCTTAGGCTCTTCTTTTTTGCCACAGGCTGCGACAGACAAGCAAGCCAAGACAACCCAAAAAAGACGTTTGTTCATGATGGCGGTAACTCCATAAGTAAAAGTGACTAAACCAAAAAAGAAACTCGCTGCGCGAGCACCAGGCGCGTAGTATATGAACAGTTGGGTGCGGTTTTCAGGCGTTAGGGTCTTATCCTGCATAAAAAGCTTACAATTTAATTCTTCAATCTGTGCTCACTCTGCGAATCATCTATGCCAATTTACGCCTATAAATGCAGCGCTTGCGGCTTCGCTAAAGACCAGCTGCAAAAAATGTCCGACCCACCCTTGAGGGACTGCCCCACTTGCGGTAAACCTTCTTTCACCAAGCAACTCACGGCTGCTGGGTTTCAGCTCAAAGGGTCGGGTTGGTACGCCACCGACTTCAAAGGCGGGGGCAGTGCTGCGCCTGCCAGCACCGAAAGCACCACCACCGCTTCGCCAGATGCTGCACCTGCGGCACCGCCCGCTGATGCGCCTGCCACCTCCAGCGCTGCTTCTTGCGCC
>CAMDKR010000068.1 GCA_945901225.1 Bordetella parapertussis
CGCACACGCGGCGGTAAAAATCGGCTGGCTGCAAAAAATGTTTTGGAGCCTCCACGCATCATCTCGACGCAAGCGTCCAAATCGTCGTCAGCTTGGTCAGTGAACGGCAAAGGCATGGGGAACCACCTCTTCTAATAATTTGGCTGACATCAATACGCTGGGCACCCCCGCACCGGGTTGGCTGCTGGCTCCCACCATGAATAAATTCTTCACATCTTCGCTGCGGGTGTGCGGTCTGAACCAGGCACTTTGCGTCAGCACAGGCTCCAAGCCAAAACCTGCACCTTGGTAAGACCACAAGCGGTCTTGAAAATCTTGCGGTGTGGTGACTTTAGAGCTGACCACATGCTGCTTCAAGTTGGGCAACACCGCGTCCTGCAAAACGCTGGCAATGGCATCGCGGTACTGTTCAGTGATGGCGGGCCAATCGGTGCCGCTGCTCAGGTTGGGTACCACTGACAAGGCATAAAAACTGTCGCAACCCTCTGGGGCCAATGAAGGGTCGGTGGCGGTTGGGCGGTAGAGGTACAAGCTGAAATCTTTGGCCAGCTTGTGGTTTTTGAAAATGTCTTGCAGCAGCTCTTTGTAGCGAGGGCCGAGCACCATCATGTGGTGAGGCACATCTTCATACTTGCGGTTCGTGCCAAAGTACCAGACAAACAAACCCGAGGAATACTGGCCCTTGGCGATGCGACGGTCGGTCCAACGTTTTCTGTGTTGCGGCTCGACCAAATTTTTGTAGGTCCATGCGGCATCTGCATTGCTCACCACAATATCAGACGCAATGAACTCGCCGTTGGCCAATTCAACCCCGACAGCTGAGCCATCTTCAACACGTATACGCGTCACAGGGGCGTTGTAGCGAATGGGGATGTTGCGGGCTTGTATCAAATTTACCAAGGCTTTCACGATGGCGCCTGTGCCACCCATGGCGGAATGCACACCCCAGCGGTTTTCCAAAATATGGATCAGCGAATAAACACAGGTGACAGAAAACGGATTGCCACCGATCAGCAAGGGGTGAAAACTCATCACGATCCGCAACTTCGGGTGCTTGATGTATTGCGCCACCATGCTATGAATGGAGCGCCAAGCTTTCATACGAACCAAGTTTGGCATGGCTTTGACCACTTTGGCGACCGAGTCAAAAGCGATCATGCCCATCTCTTGGAAACCCAATTCAAAGCACTGCTCAGACGCCTTCATGAGGTTTTGAAAACCTTGCACATCCTCTGGGCTGAACTTGGCAACTTCTGCCAGCATGGCTTGCTTGTCATTGCTGTAATCGAAATGGGTGCCGTCGTCGAAGCGGATGCGGTAGAAAGGCGACATCAAACGCAAGTCGACATGGTCTTTCATTTGCTTGCCGCACAGCGTGAACAGCTCTTCAATCAAATAGGGCAGTGTGATGATGGTGGGGCCTGCATCAAAGGTAAAGCCGTCTTGTTTGTGTACATAGGCGCGACCACCCGCCATGTCCAGTTTTTCAAAAATTTGGACTTGGTAGCCCTTGACACTTAAGCGAATCGCAGCAGCCAAGCCGCCAAAGCCAGTGCCAATGATGATGGCGCGGCGCGGTTGCTGAGGCACTTTGTAGTTACCTCGCTCGTCCGTCGCCCTGAATGCATTCATACAGTATCTCCTCGGTTTGGCACCACCACAGGCACTGGCAAATCGGGTGAAGCAGTTTCTCTAAGGTAGGGACTGCGCACCATGGCCCAGCTCCACAGTTTTTGCAAGGGCAGGGCAAACACCATTAACAAATGCTCAATGATGGCCAGACCCAGCAAGGAAGACAACAAAACCCAAGCGGCGTTGACCAAGACCAAGCCACTTTGTACTTCCCAAACCATCCAACCCCAGGCCAGACACGATGCCCCCATGGTGATGTAAAAACACCATGTGATGGGTGCTTGTTTGAAATAACTGCCGATGTAGCGCAAATTCACGGGTAAATACTGCTCGCCGACAAAAGGCACACCAAAAAACAAATTCAGCTTCGCGCTCACGCGCATACACCACAGCAGCGCAAAAGTGCACAAGGCCATGTGGTTGGGTTGACCTTGTTGCATAACCAGCAAAAAACCAAAATTGATTAACAAGGCCAGTTCGTGGTGGAGCAAGACTTGAACTGATTGCACAAAGCGTTGTCGAAAATTCAGACCTTTATCGAGCACCATGCGCCTTGGGCCGGTGAGCCAGCCGGTCAGAAACGCCATCTCATGCCAACTCCACATAGCGATAACGCTGACAAAACCAATGTAGGCATTCAAGACACTGTGCGAACGCATGCTGATGGAGGCCGTCCATAGACTCAAGCCCAGCAAAAAACTCAGTCCAAACATGCTCCAACGAAAACTCGCCGGGGGTAAGCGCACCAACCACAGAATAGCTCCCGTGCCCAGCCACCAGCTGAACACAGAGAACAAGGTTGCGCCCAGAATCGACGAGAAGAAGTCAGACATGCGAGGACCGATTTACCAAGCTGGTTGAACCCGTACTTGGGCAGGTAGGTCGTTGCGCTTGACGGGCAGGAAATACAGCCGACCAAAGGTCCAGACCGCCGCCAAAGCGCTGCTGGCTTGACCGATCAAGCCCAGTACACCACCGCGTTCTTTGGCTTTGGCATTGGCAATCGACAGTTCAACCAAACGCTCCATGCAGGCACGGAAGGTGGGGTGGTCGATGTCAACTTCCACAGGAAAGACTTGTCGTGCAATTTCAGAGGTGATGCGAAACACCTCGTAGTCGTACTCGGTGGATTTGAAGCCCATGGCTTCGTGTAGCAATGGACGCGTGTGGTCGCGCACGTACATGGTGGCATACACCGCCAAAATGAAGAACCTGATCCACCACAAATTCACGCCACGCAGCAAATTAGGCTGGGAACGCATGATCAATGCAAAAGATTCGCCGTGACGGAACTCGTCATTGCACCAGCGCTCAAACCAACGAAAGATCGGGTGAAAACGTTTATCGGGGTGACGCTCAAGTTGGCGAAAGATGGTGATGTAGCGGGCGTAGCCAATTTTCTCGGACAAGTAGGTCGCGTAAAAAATATATTTGGGCTTGAAGAAGGTGTAAGCCTTGGTGCGTTTGAGTTGCCCCAAATCGATGCCCAAATCAAAGTCTTTGAGCGACTGGTTGATGAAACCAGCATGGCGAGACTCATCTCGTGCCATGTACGTCATCAGTTGTTTGATATCAGGGTTATCGATGTTCTTGCGAATTTCGTTGTACAAAATGCAGCCAGAAAATTCCGAGGTTAGTGAGCTGATGAGGAAGTCCAAAAACTCTTGACGCATCTCGGGCGAGAGTTGTGGCATCAGGGTTTTGACTTCCTCAGCAAATTGCGCATCGCGTTGAAAGTGATCATGGTTGTTGTCACCTTCGTACTCTTTCATCATGACGTCCCATTCGGCACGCACAGACTCTATGTTCAAGCGGTCCATGGCTTTGAAGTCGGTGGTGTAAAAGCGTGGACTCAGCACGGTGTTGCGAACCGCCTTAGCGTTGGCGTCCGCGGCGCTCTCCACACTGCCGATCAGCAGTTCTACGTGGTCGAAATCCAAAGAAGCGGTGGTGGTCATGGTTTACTCCTGAGAGGCGGTGGTCATGGGGCTTGCGGGTTGCAACATGGCAAAAGACGCCATATTGGTCGGACCAAAAGATTCGAGATTGATGCGTTGTCCGGTGGCGGGGTCCAGCAGGGTCAAGCGACCATCGGTGTGCCCGATGAGTTCAAACGTGGGCCCTGAGCCAATACCGCGTCGCATACGTTCGCGAGACAGTGTGCGCAAGATGCCACGCACAAAACCTTGCTCGCCCACATAACGGGTAATTTCTACAGTAGATTTACCCTCCATCACGGCCACATCGCCATTAGGGCGGTCTTCAAAGCGCAGCGTTCGCTGCCAGTTGATGGGGCTGTCTTCTTGTGGAATTTCCATGCCTTGGCCGCGCAAAAATGCAACGACCAAAACAACGCTGGATAAAAAACCAACAAATATCCAACCGGTCAGGGCGTGGCGTCCGGGCAATCCGTTGTTGGCGAGGGTCGAGTTCATGCTGCAATTTCTTGAGTGGAAGCGCGAGGCGCATCGGTTGATGGCGATGTGTCACCCAGCATCACAGGCATGTGCGGGTTGACAGCTTGCCAAGCTTGCACAATGCGTTCGCCTACATCGCCGACATTGGCAATGCAGCGCAAACTGGGTTCGGGGTGACGCAGTGCCCAAGGACGGGCGTGGGGCCACAGGTTGAGCCAAGCGATATGGTCATTGCCAGCCAATTTGAGGGCGATGTCGCCAGTGCCGTCAGGGTTGGTTTTGATCGAGGCACCCGCCAACATGCGCAAAGGCAAATTGAAGGTGAGCGTCAGAACAATACCAATGCGCATGACCACGCGCTTGTTGGTGAGGGTGTACATGGCTGTGCTGGCTGTCAGCCACGCCATCAGGCTGAGAATACCCAGCGAGATGACGCTGAGCAAAAAGCTCAGCAGCAGCGGTTTGAACAGATTGCGCTCGGGTTCACCCAAAAGGTAGGTGGCTTGCAGCAGCATCATGGCAGCGAAATACCAAGCCAAGGTGCGAACATGGAAAACATGGACAGCAACGTGTCGCCACTGCGGTGCGCCTTGCCACAAAAGACGTTCGTCCGCGGGCAAGGGCTCGGGCAGCCCGGGGGCGGCCTCAAACTCGTGTTCGTGGTGAGGATTGACGTTCAAAACAGTGGCTCCTGACGTTCGGGTGTGGCGTACAAGGTGCCAGCACCGTAATAGGCGGTGATTTTTTCTTCCTCTAGCAAGGTAATTTGTTCCATGCTTTTGGTCTTGGGCACATTTGTAAACTGCGATGCCAGTACGGCATCCACGAAAACACCGCTGGACTTGATGCGCGAAAAGGTCATGGGCAAGAGCACGGTGCCGCCACTCTTCAAGTCGACTTCCATATAACGGAACATCATTTCAGCCCGGTCAATCCACAGGTCTTTGACAGTACCAGCCAGTTGCTTGTCCGCGCCATAGACGGGCAAGCCGCGCGGGTCAACGTCGGGCGACATCACGCCGTGGTCGGCGGCAATGCGCAGAGGCACGATCTTGATATGGTTGCCATGGTAGAGATCGGGTTCATCCGCACGGGCCGCCCAAGCCCCTGGTCCCACACCTGCCAGCAAAGCGTCGCCAACAGGCTCTAAGGGCGCGCCCAACCAACGGTGTGTGGGTTGCGCGGTGTAGCTGCCGTCGACGCGGTTGAAATCAGGCGCCAACACTTCACGGCCATCGGCCAGCTTGAACACTTTGGGCTCGGGTACGGGCCAGCCGGTTTGAACCGGGCCACCTTGTAAATGGCCATTGTCCATCGGATAACCTTCGCGGTGGCCTTCGCGCACAAGGTAATAAATCAAACCCGCAAAAAAAGCCCAAAACATGTACAGCACGATTTGTGCAACATCTACATACTGGGTAATAGCACCTGTTCCCATGGCAAGTCTCCTTGAAGTACGCTTAAAAAACCATTCAACCTGGCAGTTCTGCCAGCCCTAACCCTGCAGACCTTGGGGTCAACGTCGGCCGACGGCTGACCAAAGGCCCCAAAGCAACCAACACCACAAACATCATGACCATCTCGGTGTGAAACACAAAGTTGTAACCCGTGACATCGGAGACGAGGGCTTCGCCCAGATGGCCTTGCGTGGCCATTTCACCGACCACATCGCGGGCAACGCCGCCAAAGGCCATGGCCAGGCCCGACGCGGTCGCTTGTACCGCGCCCCATGCCCCTAAAACCATTCCCGCTTGCTCTGAATGCGTCATCTCCATGGCCGTGAGTAACATGCCCACAGAGAACAATCCCCCGCCAAAGCCGATCAAGGTGGCACCAGCTTGAAACATCAGCGCAGAGCCCAAGGGGGCTGAAAAAATAACGCAAGCAAACGCGGGTAAACCCAGCAAAGCGCCAATAGCGGCCAGACGCACTGCATCAATGTTTCGCAAAAAGCGGGAGGACAAGGCAAAAGCAAGCGAGGCACCGCCTGCGCTCAAAGCCGTGAGTCCACTGGTCATGCCCACATTCAAGCCTAAGATTTGTCCACCATAAGGTTCGAGCACGATGTCTTGCATGCTGAAGGCAGCAGAACCCAAACCCACCGTCAATAAAAAACGTTTCATATGGGGTACAGCGATAAAGGCTTGCCAATTCTGGGAAAAACCATCGGGCTGGCGAGCGCCGCGTTTAGCGCCACGCGCTTCTTGTTTCCACAGTGAAACGAGGTTGATGAAAATCACCACCGCCGCGCAACCTTGCACCACTTGGATCAAGCGGACCGGTGAAAAATTGACCAGCAAAAGACTCAGCAAGGTACTGCCCACAATCAAGCCGATCAAAAGCATGGCGTAGAGCAAAGCCACCACGCGAGGTCGTTTGTCTTCAGGGGAGACGTCGGTGGCCAGCGCCAAACCAGCCGTCTGGGTGATTTGTATCCCCGCACCCACGACCAAGAATGCCAAGATCGCCCCCAAGCGACCCACCAACTCATAGCCTTCGCGGGGTTCGCTGAGGTTCATCAGTGCAAATGGCATGATGGCCAATCCGCCAAATATCAGCAAACTGCCCATCCACATATAGGGGATACGGCGCAGTCCCAGTGCTGAAGGATGGGTGTCGCTGCGGTAGCCGATCAGGGCCCGCAGCGGTGCAAATACCAAGGGCAAGGCCACCGAAATTGCCACCCATGCGGCTGGAATTTCCAACTCCACAATCATGACGCGGTTCAAGGTGCCCACCAACAGCGCCATGGTGATGCCAATGGAGAGTTGGAACATGGCCAAGCGAAACATACGTCCCAGCGGCAGTTCAGGCGACGCCGCATCGGCGAAGGGAACGTACTGCATCATGATGGATTGCATCCATGCGGGGGGACGAAAGGCCAGCTTCATTTGCGTTTCCACTCCCATGCTTGCGAGGTGTAGAACCCGCTGGAGACGCGTTGCATGTGGCCGGGCCGCCAGCCGTGCTCACGCACCGCTCGCTCGATGTACACATGCAAAGTGGTTTTGCGGATCGGGGCCAACTGCGGCGAGCGGTCGCTGCGTGGGAACAAGCGCCCCATGGCATGGGCAACAGCCAACAGCGGTGAATGCGGCGCAAAGGTGAACAGCACCGAGTGGCGTGTGCGTTTAGTCAAGGACTCCACTGCGTTGGCAATAGTTTGGGTGTCGTAGTGGATGAGTGAATCCATGCACACCACATGGTCGAAGTCGCCGTGCTCGGCGCCCAGCATGTCACCGGCCAAAAACGTGATGCTGCCGCCTTTGGCGTTGAGCGTGGGGTCGGTGAGCAGGTCTTGAGCGTGGCGATCGCGGGCCAAGTTGACCAAGGTGGGCGAGAGGTCAATCGCCAGCACCTCGGCGCCGCGGCGCATGGCCTCTTGCGCCAAAGCACCGGTGCCGCAACCGGCGTCGAGCAAGCGCAGACCGCGCATGTCCTCGGGCAGCCACGACAGCAAGGTGTGGCGCATCTGGTCGCGGCCCTTGCGCACGGTGGCGCGGATGCGCCCCACGGGTGCGTTGGAGGTCAACACCTCCCAAGCTTTGGCGGCGGTGCGATCGAAATAGTGTTCGATCTCGCCGCGCCGTGCGACATAGCTGGCTTGGTTCATGTCAGTCAAATCCCAACAAATCAAAAATATCGCGGTCTTTCATGGGAATGGAAGGCAGCGGGTCGGAGCCAGCCCAAAGGGCCGCAGCCAAGCGCATGTACTCGTCTTGCACGGCTTTGATGGCCGGCGTGGCTTCCAACTCAAACATGGTGCATTTCTGCAAGCGGCTTTTGCGGA
This sequence comes from Bordetella parapertussis, assembly GCA_945901225.1. Taxonomy (GTDB): domain Bacteria; phylum Pseudomonadota; class Gammaproteobacteria; order Burkholderiales; family Burkholderiaceae_C; genus Limnohabitans. Next base: position 7,840 of record CAMDKR010000068.1, read on the forward strand.
TTTCATCGAGCATGGGGAAATGCGCCATGTTTTTCAAACCCGTGACCGCGTTGTATTTGTCCACTTGGTCGGTCTCGTCGCTGCGGTTGACGATCACGCCGCCCAAACGCACGTTGTAGTTTTTCGACTTGGCACCAATGGCTTGCACGATGCGGTTCATGGCGAAGATGGAGTCAAAGTCGTTGGCGGTGACGATCAAGGCGCGGTCGGCGTGTTGCAGGGGGGCAGCAAATCCGCCGCACACCACATCGCCCAGCACATCGAAGATGACCACATCGGTATCTTCCAGCAAATGGTGCTCTTTCAAGAGCTTGACGGTCTGTCCCACGACATAGCCGCCACAGCCGGTGCCAGCGGGTGGTCCACCGGCCTCGACGCACATCACACCGTTGTAGCCTTGAAACACAAAGTCTTCTACGCGCAGCTCTTCGGCATGAAAGTCCACGGTTTCAAGCACATCAATCACCGTGGGCAACATTTTTTTGGTGAGCGTGAACGTGCTGTCGTGCTTGGGGTCACAACCAATTTGCAGCACCCGCTTGCCCAGTCTGGAAAAGGCGGCCGACAGGTTCGAAGAAGTGGTGCTCTTGCCAATGCCGCCTTTGCCATAAATGGCAAACACCTTGGCATTGCCGATCTTCACACTGGGGTCGAGCTGCACTTGCACGCTGCCCTCGCCGTCGGGGCGTCCGCCGCGTTTGATTTGGCTGACGGGGATGGTGGCGGTTTCGGTCATGCGGGGGCTCCTTCTTGTATGCCTTCCAGGCGGTCTTCCAGCTCTTCG
>CAMDKR010000069.1 GCA_945901225.1 Bordetella parapertussis
AAATAAATACATAAGTAATAAATTTAATTTTTGTTTTTCACGCTACCGCATCCTCAACACTGGGCTGAATTTATCTTTTTTATTTGCATACTATCTTATCACCCCCCACTTATGCTTCATTCGAAGTTGTTAGCAAGTTAAAGTCTCTCCCTATGGAAAATATTGATGTCATGGTCTTGCGCACATTGCGCAACTGGCGCCAAGCAGGGCAACGCGCTCTGCTGGCCACGGTCGTTCGCACATGGGGCTCTTCTCCCCGCCCGATTGGCTCCATCATGGCCTTGTGCGAAACAGGCGCGGTGGTAGGTTCTGTTTCGGGTGGCTGTATTGAAGACGACCTGATCTACCGCTTCACACAAGCTTATGCCACGGGGCAAAGCACGGGCGAAACCTCTGTCATTCCCAGCGGTGCACCGCAGCGCGTGAAGTACGGCATCACTGCCGATGAAGCGCATCGCTTCGGTCTGCCTTGCGGGGGAACGCTGGAGCTGCTTTTAGAGTTTGACCCTGATGCGCAGAGTTTGGACAACTTGGTGCAGTCACTTGAGCTTGGCCAGTTGATGCAACGCAGCACTGTGCTGGCTTCTGGCACGGTCAGTTTGCAGAACAGTGAAACGCCAACCGAGCTCTTTATTGATGACGACAAACTCATCAACACCTTTGGCCCCGAGTACCGCATGCTTCTCATAGGTGCAGGCCAACTGACCGAATACTTGGCCACCATGGCGCTGTTCAACGGCTTTGCAGTCACCGTGTGCGACCCGCGTGAGGAGTACAGCGGCGCGTGGTCTGTGCCTAATGTGACGCTCATCGGTGAAATGCCTGACGATGTGGTGCAAAGTTTTCGCCCAGACAGGCGCAGCTGCGTCATTGCCTTGACCCATGACCCAAAGTTAGACGACCTCGCTCTTTTAGAAGCGTTGGACACAGATGCGTTTTATGTGGGCGCGATAGGTTCTAGGCGAAACAACGACGCAAGGCACCAACGCATGATCGAGCACCTTGACAAAACAGCTGAAGAACTCAAACGCTTGCGCGGCCCTATTGGTATTTACATTGGCAGCAAAACACCCGCAGAAATTGCGGTCAGCATCATGGCCGAGGTGCTGGCTGTGAAAAACAACGTCCCCCTGCCCCGCGACATGGATGTGGCTCACGCAAAAAACACCCAAGAGATCGCGCACAACGACCCTGGGGTGTTGGTGTGTGGGATTCGGAATTGATTCAACTTATTTGAGTTGATTGATACGAATACCACTCCCCCCGCTTATTCTGCAACACCACGCCCACACCCCAAGCTTTTGCCAAGCGTTCAACCCCTCGAGGGGGGCACATGAAAAACACCTTGGTCAAGGCATCTGCCAAGGCGCATGAAGGCGCGATGACGCTGACCAAAGCCCAATGGCTGGGTGAGTCTCCGGTGTGAGGATTCAATATATGGTGATGCACATGGTCTGCGCTGAAGACGGTGTGCGCATCGGATGATGTGGCAGCAGCCAGCCCATGCGGATGAATAACAGGTGGCGCCAGTGTTGAGGCAACTGATGGCTCCACTGAAAAACGCCAGTCTTCTCCATTGGCAGATTTACCCAGCAATGCAGTCTCACCCGTGTCAATCAGCGCATGTTGAACCCCGTGCGACTGCAGCACCGCTCGCACCTTGTCTGCCGCATAACCTTGTGCAATGCCATTCAAGGACACACCCATGCCTTTGATGTTCAAGCGCACCACCTCAGGCGACACCGTCAAGGCCCGCCAATTCACCAAAGAACGCGTTTGCGAAAGCGCTTTGGCGCTGGGCAGGGTTTGCGTTTGCGAATGCGATGACCACAGGCCCCACAAAGGCTGCATGGTCACATCAAACGCACCTGCGCTGCGCATTGACACGTGCTGCGCCAAGCTCAACACCGACACCAACTCTGCATCGGGGTTTTGTAACTCACCAAATCGATTGAAACGGCTGAGCGCAGAGTCTGGGTCAAACAAACTCATCTGTTTTTCAACCGAGCGAATGGCTTTGACACTTTCATTCAAAGCCAGCTGCAACCTACCCGAATCGGTATGCGCCGCTTTAAGCCAAAGCGTGGTGCCAAACCCCACCAAACTGCGCTCTTGCCATACCAAGGACTCACGAGCAACTGCATTGACGCCCAAGCCCAAACCCATACCAAGTTGCAATATCTGTCGGCGCTGCATCATGCGGCCACCTCTTTGTGAACAGGAATAAAACGGCTACCGTCTTTACGGTGCTGTATCAATGGCAAACATTTTTGATCGTCTTGGTAAATAGACACACAATCCAAACACTGAAAGCATTCGGCGTAATTGACATCACCACTTTTTTCAATCGCTTGGTACTCACAGCGATGGCGACAGGTTTGACATGGGGTACCGCAAGCCTCGCGACGCGGTATCCAAGACCAGCGTTGCAAGAAATTGACCGCGGCCAAAGCTGCGCCCAAAGGACATATGTAGCGGCAATAGCCGCGGTAAACCACCACACCCAAAGTCAAACAAAACACCGCCCAAGCAACGTAGGGCCAGTCACGTTCAAAGTACATGCTGATGGCGGTTTTGAAGGGCTCTACCTCTACCGCCAACTCTGCAAAAGAGGGGGAAACATACAAGCCACCCAAAACCACCGCCAACACCCCATATTTGATCCATTTGAGCTTGGCATCTAAGGCTGTTCGAAGGCGTCGTTGTCGGATACCGATGGCATTGGCCAACAAACTGATCAACTCTTGCAAAGCGCCAAAAGGACACAGCCATCCACAGAACGTACCCCTGCCCCAAACCAACAAGGTCACGGCGACAAAAACCCACAAAATCACCGTCATCGGGTCGTTCATGAAGAAGCTTAAATCTCCCCCAGCTGCCAGCGCTTCAATAGACGCGGTGATGTTCACAATGGTCAACTGGCCTTGGGCATACCAACCAATGAACCCCAACGTGAAAAGCAAATAAGCAATTCGCAAGACCTTCAATCGTTTCGAGTTCAAGCTGAGGCGTTTTTGCAAAAACAAGCCTGAACTCAGCACAATCAAACCTAACAACAACACCGCTATCTCAAGAGATCGTGTCTGCCACGCATCTGCCCATTCATAGGAAGATAAATCGGTGTCTAACAGTGCATGCCACTGCGTGCGAATGCCGTGGTAGCTATAGGGTATGTCGATGCGACGGCTCTCCACTTGGTTGGGAAAGGTGCCAAAGCGGCGACCGTATTTCAGCTGAATCTCAAAACCTTGCGCAGGGTCCAAGGGTGTCGCCGTGTCGATGACATAAAAATAAGCACCCGTTTTATCGGGGTAGCCAGGCACCTGCAAACCTTTGTCATAAGCCATGGGTCGCAGATTGAGCTCTTTGCCACCTTGCGACACGATGAAAGGAATATCTTCGACGATGCGTTGGCTTTCATAATTCATTTTGTACAGAGGCCCGCTCTCGGCCACCATCAAGGCTTGGGACAAACGCCTGTTCGCTCCCAATAAACGCCATCCTTCTTCATCCAATAAGTTACGGCCAATAGAGGGCAAGCTGACCAAAGCTGCATGAAACGTTAAAGCCACTTCATCGGGTTTGCCAGCAGCTGACTTGTCTGCACCTGCAGCTCGTGTACCTGCAAATAATTGTTCAATTTCACCTCGTGTAATGCGGTGCTCACTGACCATGCCACGCGAGCGCAAGGTGTCCCAGGTCAAAGGTTTAAAGCTATCGTCTTCAGCTTTGCGCTTCACAGAGCTTGAGGCACTGCTTCCTGCGATTTGACCCAGCTTACTCGCCTCTAGGTGTGCCAACGCCACCGAGGCCGCAGATGTGACGATGGTGCGGTCAATCGCCTTGGCGCTCACCGTGCCTGCTTGCACACCAAACAAAGCTGCGTACTTGTCATCGCGCCTTGCAGTTGCCAAATGACCAAAGATTTCAATCTTGTGGTTAACCGTCAAACCCTCGTATTGTTTGGCAAACGTTGTCAGCTTGGCAATGCCTGCATCAGACCGAAAAATAGGCTCGCGGTGGCTGATAAGAAGCGACGTCAAGAAGCGGCCCTCTGTGTCCATGGCCACCAAAATATTGATGGGCTTGCCCCCATAGCCACGTACCGGCTCGAAGTCTACCGACTCAAACACATAACCTTTGAGTTCAGGTTTGGCGTCTGGCATGTCAGCGCTTTTGCTAAACAGTGGGTAAAGCGGCATGCCCGACTGCATTTCACCCACCACGAAAGTATCTGCAAAGATTTTGTCAATATCTTCTTTAAGTAACTCCCCCGCCCACAGGGGGGACAAGGTCAGCAAAAAAATCAAACTGAAACAGTAACGAGCAGCCAATGAAAGCAAATGCATAAGATCACACAAAGAGAAATATCGCTTAGGTTATACCAGCCAAAACCTCGGTACTTACCCGCGTAACTCAAGCACAAGATGTCTTTTAAGAGGCCAAACCAACATCCCTGTGCTAAGGTGAACCCTTTGCTGTTTCAGCACAAAGGTTTATGCATGAATACTGCTCTACCCCCCTCTACCCCCTTTGAAGAAGCCACCTACCTCAAAGTCACTTGGCGACTCATCCCCCTGCTGCTGCTTTGTTACATCGTTGCCTATTTAGACCGTGTCAATGTGGGTTTTGCCAAGTTGCAAATGGCGGGTGATTTGGGGTTTTCTGACACTGTTTATGGTTTGGGTGCAGGCATGTTTTTCATTGGCTACTTCTTTTTTGAAGTGCCCAGCAACATCATCTTGCACAGAGTGGGTGCTCGTGTATGGATCGCCCGCATCATGGTGACTTGGGGCATTATTTCTGGCGGCATGATGTTTGTTCAAACTGAAACACAGTTTTATGTCATGCGCTTTTTGCTGGGCCTGGCTGAAGCCGGTTTTTTCCCTGGCATTATTTTGTACCTCACCTACTGGTACCCCTCGCACCGCCGTGCCCGCATTGTGTCCATGTTCATGACCGGCATCCCTTTGGCTGGCGTCATTGGCGGCCCCTTATCGGGCTGGATCATGAAGAGTTGGGATCAGGTCAACGGTTTACATGGTTGGCAATGGATGTTTTTGCTAGAAGCCATTCCCTCTGTGCTGATTGGCGTGGTGGTGTATTTCTATTTAGATGATCGCATCACCAGCGCCAAATGGTTGAAAGATGAAGAGCGTGATCTTTTGCAAAAGCGCATTGAAGAAGAGGAAAGCGATAAAGAACATGTGCCCATGATGCAAGTCTTTAAAAGCGGGCGGATGTGGACCATGAGCGCCATTTACTTCACCATGGCCATGAGTTTGTATGGTGTGAGTTTTTGGCTGCCCACCATCATCAAAGGCATGGGTGTCACAGACAACTTTGAAATTGGCATGCTGTCGTCTCTGCCATGGATTGCAGCTGTTTTTTCTATGCTGCTGTTTGCACGCAGTGCCGACAAGATGCGTGAGCGCCGCTGGCATGTGATTGTCCCCATGCTCATGGGTTCTACAGGCCTGATTTTGTCGGTGCTTTTGTCTAGCAACCACTATCTGTCGTTTGCGGCGCTCATACTGGCCTGCATGGGCATCGTGTCTGCCATTCCGCTGTTTTGGAGTTTGCCCACCGCGTTCTTGGTGGGTGCCGGTGCTGCTGCCGGTATCGCAGCCATCAATTCCATTGCGAATTTGGCAGGCTTTTTGGCGCCCTATTTGGTGGGCTGGCTCAAGCAACTCACCTCTTCCACCGACTCAGGCATGTACATGCTGGCAGCGGCCTTGGTCATAGGTGCAGCCATTACCTTGATGGTTCCAGCCAAACTGGTCAACCGCTAAGCAAAACAAAGTGCGTGCCTAGTACACCAAGCTAATGGGCACGCACAACTGGTAACCAACCCCCCAAACCGACTTGATCGCCGGTTCTGCATCGGCCTCTTGGGCTGATTTGAATTTCTTGCGCAATCGGGCAATCAACTCCTCTAAAGCGTGCTTGGTCATACCCTCTTCATCGTCTTCGCGAGAAAATAAATCGCACAAAGCGCCTGACTCCAAAATATGTTCCTTGGCGTGACTCAAGGACACCAGCAACACTTTTTCTCGGTTGGTTAATCTCAGCTTCTGGCCCAGTTGGGGACCTGTCAGCAAGCGGTCGCGAAGGCTCAAGGTCCAACTGTTGTCGGGGACCTGTTTTTTCACACGCTTGCCCAAATTTTGCAAAACTAGGACCAACTCATCAGGAGAGATGGGCTTGGTCAAATAAAAATCTGCACCGCCATGGCTGTAGCCAGCCAAACGGTCGTGCAAGGCAACACGCGCTGTCATGATCACGATCCCTGCATTTGGCAAAGACTCACGCAGTCTTTTGCACAAACTCAGACCGCCCTCGCCAGGTAAATTCAGATCAATGATGAATAAATCGATAGGCTCAGATTGGGTAAGGTCATCCAGCGCTGCCGCGCTGGAAACACCCATCACAGAAAAATCGTTGGCAGTCAGATGCAACTCAATTTCTTGACGCAACAATCTGTCGTCTTCCACAATCGCCACTCGCAATGGTTGGCGTTGAGCGACGATGGGGGCCGTGAGCTGGGTTTTCATAGTGGCACCTTAAGAGAAAAGACAATCAGATTTCTTTCCTGTGAAAACTCAATGCTTCCATTGATTTTTTCAGCTGCAGACTTGGACAAGGACAAACCCAAGCCCATGCCGGGTTGCTCTTGAACATTGTTATGGCGATAGTAAGCTTGAAACAACTTAGCAGGGTCAGGCGAATTGTCCATATCGATCGTATTTGACACCTCGATCAAAACAGCCTCTTTTTGTGCAAAGGCTTTGATCAAAATCGTATCCGTTTGTAGATGGTATTTATACGCATTACCGATCAAATTTTGCAAGATGAGCGTGAGCATCATTCGGCTGGTGGTTACGGTTAAGCCGCGTTCAACCTCGACTCTGAAGATCCGAATATCGTCAAAGTCACCTATAGAGACCTCGATGAGTTCCGCAATGTCCACAGACTCCTTGACTTGGCTCGCGTCAAAGCGGTCAATTTTGTTTGAAAGCGCTACATGCTCGATCAATGCGTTCATTCGCTCAACAGAATCATCAATGCGCTTGACCCGTTGCTGAGAATCGTTGTCAATTGAAACATTGCGCTTCAAACTGGCGATGGCAAAGCGGATCGTGCCCAAAGGGTTTTTCAGTTCATGCGTCAACATATCAATCATGCTCTGGCGTTCAATCAAGCGCTCTCGCTGGGCAGACGACTTGGCCGCTTCAAGCTTGAATGATTCCAAGGTTGCAGAATTGATTTTGCGTCGCTCAAACACCTGAATAATCAGAATTGCAAATAAAAATATACCCACACGACCACCATTCAATCGCCAATCTCCCAAGCTTTGCATAAACAGTGGCGTGGAATCAGAAATTGCTGGGTAAAGATTGAAGGCCGTGAAAAGACTGCCTATCAAAATAATCTCAAAAATCAAATACCCAATCAAGGTGATCCAACGCAGCAGTTTGGAGATGTTTTGAGCGGTTGCCACCCCAAAAATTTGAACCAAAAAGCAGATCAAATGAATGGCTATGTTCAAGCGACTGGCATTGGAAAACTGCTCGGTGACAACGAAGAACATCGATAACACGCACAAACCCGCTAACACCCATATCGCTTTCAAGTAGTAGCGGTGCAATTTATAGGGCTGTAACAAAACAAAGCCTAGCAACACGCTGAAGATGGCTCGAATACTTAAGAGGTATTGATTCAGGGTATTGATCAACTCTGGCGACGTGTTCTCAAACACTTTGACCATCAGACCCGTGCTCACAAACGTCAGGAGTGCAACAGATACTTGGTAAGCACAAAATGTCGCCACCAAACTTGAGCGTTCAATCACAAAAAACAAAAGCCCAATCACAAGCAAGGACAGGGCAACCGCAAAAGTACTGACAAGTATGACCATGCGATTGGCCACCAATGTAGGGAGGTCTCTCACCGACACGGCTTCCAACACAACGGTGACAATGGTGGTGGTTTGGATCTTCAGGTAAACATCTATGGGGCGCTTGGGGTCTGAGCGCAATTCAAAGCAATGAAAGTCATCCTGACAGCTGGCGTATTTTTGTTTGACTTTGTCCCCACGGTATTGCTTTACCCATTCACCGCCAATTTGCTCAAACAACTCGATGCTGTCCAGAGACAACAAGCCGACTCTGAGAACGGCTGCGCTGTCAGCCACTAACGAGGAAGCTGTCTCTTCGCTTATGGGGGGCTGGGGACTGATGCGCAGCTTGACCCACACAGGTTTTTCCGCAAAACCTAAGCGAAGGTCTTTATGAAAAGGCTTGAATGCGTTATCTGGAAAAGATGCAACATCTTCAAATGGAATGTCGCCGTTTGAAGCAACCCAATAGCCTGACTGCACGGCGAAAGTATTCGCTGATGCTTGCGGTGCTGCTAAACAAAACAGCGCCATAAAGAAAAACCACAAGCGATTCATGACTGCTTTGATTGTTATAAAACAAAACACATTTAAGCATGGTTTTTCCTAGACTCCTGTCCCTGATAAGGGAGTTTCGTGGGTATCTGTGAGAAAAAAGAAA
>CAMDKR010000070.1 GCA_945901225.1 Bordetella parapertussis
ACGGTAAAAATTTAAAATTCCTCGTGACTGGCCCCTGCCAACTGCCCTCTTAACGTCCTACATCACCATGTCCGATTTAACTGTTCGCAAGCTCCTGATCGACCTAGAAACGCCGTTTGAGTTGCGTTGGAATGGCGGCGATGCCTTCATTTCTGCTTTCATGAACGCCTTGTCCATGAGTTTTCCCGTGGGTGAGCAATTTTTTATCGACTCGCTGCGCCGAGGCGTTAAAGAATTAAGCCCTGATCTGCACGCCAGCTTTGCGCAAGATATCAAAGGCTTTATCGGTCAAGAAGCCACTCACCGTCGTATCCACGAGCGCTTCAACCAGCATGTTTTGAACCAAGGAATGGTCAACCATTGGGAAAAACGCGCTCTTCGCCGCATTGCCCACATCAAACAAAAGAAATCCATTCATGCGGTGGCCATCACTGCTGCCTACGAACACTACACCTCGGTTTTCGCAGCATGGCTACTCAACCACCCAGACTTTTTGGCGCAAGCGCCGCAGCGTTTGCAAACCTTGTGGATGTGGCATGCCAGCGAAGAAACCGAGCACCGAAGTGTGTCCTTTGATATTTACCGCGCCATGGGTGGCAATGAAGTTTGGCGTAAACGCTGGATGATCACCGTCACTGTGTTTTTCTTGACCGACATACTGCGACAAACCTGCAGTAACCTGTGGCATGAGGGCAGTCTTTTCAAGGCCAGCACTTGGCGCAGTGCGTGGCGTCACCTGTTTGCGAAAGAGGGGCTGTTCACCAGTTCTTATGCGTCTTGGAAGCAGTATTTCCGAGCAGATTTTCACCCCACTGAGCATGATGACCAGTTGTCGCGACAGTGGTTACAAACACACCAACAGGCGTACAAAGCCATTGGTCAGTCCGCTTAAAGCCCTTTTTCATTCAACTGAGCATGCTCGACCCTCAAGCCAAAGCCCTTTTACAACTCATGGTGGACCGCGGTGTGCCACCGGTCAACACTTTGCCGCCCAAAGAAGCGCGAGATTTTTATGTTTTGCGCAAAGCTTTGACGCAACCTGACCCGCCCGTCATGTCGCATGTGCATGACCATTTGCCCAACTTGGGCGGGGTGCAAGTGCCTGTCCGTGAATACCGCCCCATGGGTGTCACTGCCAACGCGGTCTTGCCTGCATTGGTTTACTACCACGGCGGTGGCTGGGTGATTGGCAATATCGAAACCCACGATGTGTTGTGCCGACAACTGAGCAATGCCAGTGGATGTGCGGTGTTTTCAGTGGATTACCGATTGGCCCCCGAACATGTTTTCCCCGCCGCTTTTGATGACGCCTTGGCAGCTTTTCATTGGGTGGTGGCGCAAGCTGCTTCATTGCACATTGACCCACAACGCGTGGCAGTGGGCGGCGACAGCGCAGGGGGGAACTTGGCCGCTGCCGTGTGCTTAGGTGCCCGAGGTGGCGAGCATGTGCCTGCTTTTCAATTGCTGATTTACCCTGCCACCCTGATGTACCCCGACACCCCCAGCTACCACGCCAATGCAGAAGGCTATGGACTCACAGCCAAGGCCATGCACTGGTTCATGGACCATTACCTGCCCACGCGTGAGCATGGCAACGATTGGCGAGCCTCGCCTTTGAAGGCGGCTTCTCATGCAGGCTTGCCCCCCGCGCTGGTGTTGACCGCTGGCTATGACCCCCTGAAAGACGAAGGCTATCAATATGCTGATACTTTGTCTGCTGCAGGCGGGGTGGCCGAATATGTTTGCTTTGAGCGGCAGATCCATGGCTTTATCACCATGGGTCGCGTCATGCGCGAAGCTTTGAGTGGCGTAGAAGTTTGCGCACAAGCGCTACGCCGTTATTTGAGTGCCTAACTTTGAACATCACACCATGAAACTCAACGTCAACGGACAAACCCACCAACTCGATGTCGAACCCGAGATGCCACTGCTGTGGGCACTGCGCGATGAGCTCGACATCAAAGGCCCCAAATACGGCTGCGGCATTGCCCAATGCGGCGCTTGCACCGTGTTACTGAACGGTGAACCTGTCCGCTCTTGCGCTTACCCAGTGTCGTCGGCTGCCGGACAACAAGTGGTGAGCATCGAAGGCTTGGCAAGCAAAGGCAAGCTTCACGCAGTCCAAAAAGCGTGGATAGACCACCAAGTACCGCAATGCGGTTACTGCCAAGGTGGCCAAATGTTGGCGGCCGTTGCTTTGTTGAAAAAGAAACCCAAGCCCAGCGACGAAGACATCGATGCGGCCATGACCAATATTTGCCGCTGTGGCACTTACGCTCGTATGCGTACCGCCATTCACGCCGCAGCACGTCAGGCAGGTCAATCATGAACGCTAACGCTATCCTTAACCGTCGAGGCTTTTTGCAGGTCAGCGCCAGCGCCACTGCAGCGCTCAGCTTGGGTTTTGTACTGCCCTCTGAGGCCCAAGCCAGCAACGCCCAAGAGGTCAATGCATGGATTGACATCCATGCTGATGAATCCATCGTGATCCGCTATGCGCGAACCGAAATGGGCCAAGGCAGCCGTACCTCAGCCCCCATGCTGATTGCCGAAGAGCTGGAAGTCGATTGGAAAAAAGTGCGCATTGAAGATGTGCAAGCGCATGAAAACTTGAAGCGCAAACGCGCCTACGGCGACATGGCGAGTGTGGGCAGTCGCACCATTCGCAACTCGCAAGAATATTTACGCAAAGCTGGTGCCTCTGCTCGCATGATGTTGGTGCAAGCAGCGGCCCAACGTTGGGGCGTCCCTGAGAGCGAATGCCAAGCCGTGCTGGGCAAAGTGGTGCACACACCCAGCAAAAAGACCCTGAGCTACGGTCAACTCGCAGCCGACGCCGCCAAGCAGACACCCCCCAAGGATGTGGCGCTGAAAGACCCCGCCACTTGGACCGTGGCTGGCAAGTCCATCCCCCGTGTGGACATGCACGACATCGTGACCGGCAAGATTCGCTTCGGTGTGGATACCCAATTGCCCGGCATGTTGCACGCGGCCATTGCGCAATCGCCTGTTTTTGGCGGCAAAGTGCTCAGCTTGGACAGCAGCAAAGTAGACAACCGCCGTGGCATCGTCAAAGTGCTGAACATGGGCGAGTTTGTGGCGGTGGTGGCTGACAACTGGTGGCGTGCCAAAGAGGCACTGCGCGATGTGTCCATCGACTGGGACAGCGGCAAATATGCACAGGTCAACAGCGCGGGGCTTATGAAGTTGTACCGCGAAGGTTTGAGCCAAAGCGATGCAGCGGTAGCCCGACAAGACGGAAATGCGTTGGCAACACTGGACAAAGCCAACAAGGTCATCGAAGCCGAGTACTACACGCCTTACCTAGCCCATGCCACCTTGGAGCCCATGGTTTGCACCGCTTGGCTGCAAGGCGACCAATTGCAAATTTGGGTGTCTACCCAAAACCCCGAATCCAGTCTGGCAGCAGCGGCCAGCACCGCGGATGTTCCCCAAGAAAACGTCAAAGTGTTCGCCATGCAAATGGGTGGCGGCTTGGGGCGCAAGAGTCCGCAAGACTTCACACGCCAAGCGGTTGCCATTGCCAAGGCCATGCCTGACAAGCCCATCAAGCTGATGTGGAGCCGCGAAGAGGACACCCAGCACGACCTTTACCGACCCGCCAGTTTGGTCAAGGTACGCGCCAGCGTTCAAGCCGATGGCAAGCCCGAGGCCTTGCATATCCGTGTGAGCGCACCTTCTATTTTTTCGCAATTGCTGCGCATGCCTTTGCAAAACGGCGTAGACCCCCAAGCGGTGGCCTCTTTCAACGACCACCCTTACAACATACCGAATTGCTTGGTCGACTTTGTCCAACGCAGTGCCCATGTGCCTGTGGGTTTTTGGCGCACCGTGGGCCACTCACAAAACCCGTTTGTGCGTGAGTGCTTCATCGACGAGTTGGCGCATGCTGCGGGCGTTGACCCCTTGGCCTATCGTCTCTCTCTATTGCCCAACAACGAAAAAGCCAACCGCGACCGTGGCATTTTGCAAGCCGTGGCCAAAGCAGCCGATTGGGACAAGCCTTTGCCTGCGGGCATCTTTCGCGGCATTGGGCAAACTGATGGCTACGGCAGTCACACAGCCTGTGTTTGCGAGGTCTCGGTCAATGCCAAGGGTGAGGTTCGCATTCACCGTATCGTGATCGGCATTGACCCGGGTTATGCGGTGAACCCCGACAACATCCAAGCGCAGTTGCAAGGCAGCGTGGTACATGGCTTGACGGCTATTTTTTGGGGCGAGATGACGGTCAAAGATGGCCGCATCGAGCAATCCAATTTCCACGATTACCGCATGATGCGCATGAATGAAATGCCCAAAGTGCAAACCGTTATTGCCCCGACGGGCGGCTTTTGGGGCGGTGTGGGTGAACCTGCACAAGCGCCATTGGCACCTGCGCTGGGCAATGCTTTGTTTGCGGCCACCGGCAAGCGTATACGCTCGCTCCCTTTGAAAAACCATGGTTTGAGTTTGGTCAAAGCATGATGCGTGGGTTGTTACTTGGTGTTTTACTGCTATGCCCCTCTGTGTGGGCAGCAGACACCATGCCTGCCACGCCATCGGCTGCCAGTGCAGACACCACACGTGGACGCAAACTGCTTTTGGCCCGCCAAGACACGGGTTGCGTTTTGTGTCACCAACTGCCGGGTTTCAAGGATGGCGGCGAAATGGGCCCCTCATTGATAGGTGTGGGTGAGCGACTCAGCAGCGAGCAAATTCGCCAGCGCATTGCCGACCCCCGTGTGCTAAACCCCCAAACCTTTATGCCGGCTTACTTCAGCACGGCCGGGCTTCATAATGTCGCCAAGGCCTTGCAAGGAAAAACCGTGCTCACCGAACAAGGCTTGGAAGATATCATTGCCTATTTATTAAAGAACCCTTCATGAGGTCTCGCTTGTTATCTCGTCGCCAGTCGATATTGAAACTCTGTCAAGCCACGCTCGCCACCAGCCTAGGCGGCTTGTGGCTGGGTTCTGCCAAAGCGCAAGTTGACAAACTCACCATCACCGGTTTGGCAGAAGCCAGGTTGCGCACTTTCGAGGAAATGGTCAGGCCTTATGTGCAAAACCAAGACCTCCAAAAAGAGCGAGTGACCTTGTCATTGCCCATGTTGGCGGACAACGGCCACATGGTGCCCTTGAGTCTCAAGATTGACAGTCCCATGACCGAAGCCTCGCACATCACCCATGTGTACCTGATATCTCAACGCAACCCTGTTCCTTTGATGGCCAAGTTTGTCATGGGGCCATGGAGCGGTCGTGCTGATTTGAGTACGCGGGTGCGTTTATCGGGTAACCAAAACGTGATTGCGCTGGCCAGGTTATCCGATGGCAACTTTATTTATGACGTGCAAGAGGTGGTGGTCACAGAAGCAGCTTGCGTGGACAACGGCTGATGAGTTCTGCTCGCTTACAAATCCCTCCTCGCATCGTTCAAGGCGATGTCTTCAAAGTGCGTCTGTTGGTCAACCATCCCATGGACAGTGGTTTTTTACGCGACATCGATGGTGTGATCATTCAACGCAATGTCATTCGTCACCTGCTGTGCACCTTGAATGGCCGAGAAGTGTTCAGGGTCGAACCCACCACAGGTGTTGCGGCCAACCCTTTGTTTGAGTTCTATTTGCGAGCAACCGAATCGGGTGAGATGCTGTTTCGCTGGGTGGATGACAAGGCTTACATTGGGGAGTTGCGCCACAGCTTGGTGGTCGAATCTGCCAACGTTTCCAAGCCTGCCAGCAACTGACCCCCCCTATGCGTTTTGCCGTTTGCAAGTCCTTTCTTTGCTTGGTATGGGCTGTTTCATGTCTTGCCTTCACTTCCCATGCACAGCAACGCATCATCCCTTTGGATAAGCTGCAGTCTGGCTTGCATTTCTCAGGCGCAGAAGTGCAATCTTTGCAAACCGATGAGTTTGCCAACCCCGGCAATATTGCTTTAGACATCGGCATCAAACAATGGAGTAAGCCAGAAGGAAAAAGCAATAAAAGCTGTCAGTCCTGCCATGGCGATCTGGCCAAAATGAAGGGCGTATCGGTTCGCTACCCCGCCATCGACAAAGCCAGTAAAAAACTGTTCAACCTAGAAGACCGTATTCGCAACTGCCGTGTGAAAAACCAAAAAGCCGCTGAGTGGGCTTTTGAGTCAGATGAATTGGTGGCCATGACGCTGGCCATCACCAACACCTCTCGCGGCCTGCCTTTGCAAGCGCAGATCGACGGCGCTGCCAAAAGCCATTTCGAAAATGGCCAACGCATTTTCATGACGCGCCAAGGACAAATGAACCTGGCCTGCACAAATTGCCACGACCAGCACTATGGCCAAAAACTTTTTACCGATCCCTTAAGCCAAGGCCAAGCCAATGCCTATCCGCTTTATCGCATCGACTGGCAACGTGTTGCCTCACTGGAGCGGCGATTGCGTTTTTGCTATACCGGCGTGAAAGCAGAAATTCCCCCTTGGGGCCACAGTGATATGCGAGACATCAGCCTTTACCTGATGTGGCGCGGGCAAGGCTTGCTGGTCGAAGCACCTGCCGTACGCAAATAAGTCCAGCTTAAAACGTCGCCAAGACCTTGGCCCATAAAGCGGGGGTCACCTCTGGCATAACGCCAAACCAAGAAGCAAACGCAGGTCTGGCTTGGTGCAACAACATGCCCAAACCATTCACCGTGGGGTTGCCTCTGGCAGCAGCACGCAGCAACAAATCGGTTTGCAAGGGGGTGTAGACAATGTCGGACACCAATGCGTGAACGGGTAAGTCATCGAGGTGCAAATCCAATGCGGGCTGACCCTGCATACCCTGGGTGGTGGTATTGACCAACAATGCCGCACCCGCAAGCGCAGCATGGCGCTCAGACCATGCCAACGCTTTGACAGGTGCGCCAAATTCTTGGGCCATGGCTTGGGCTTTTTCAGGGCTGCGGTTGAGCAAGCGAATGTCTTTGGCACCTGCATCTGCCAAAGCCCAAACAACCGCTCGCGCTGCACCTCCTGCACCTAGCACCACAGCAGAGCCAGTACTGGCGTGCCAACTGGGGTGTGCTTCACGCAAACTTTGGATAAACCCAAATGCATCGGTATTGGCGCCATGCAAACTGCCATCAGCACGCACGGTCAAGGTATTGACGGCCCCAATGCGCAGGGCCATGGGGTCTACCGCATCAACCCAAGGCAAGGCCTCGATCTTGTGCGGCAAGGTGAGGTTGCAACCGGCAAAACCCAAAGCTTTCAGGCCTGTCAAGGCCTCAGGCAATTGCAGCGGGTTGACTGCCAGCGGCACATAGGCGCCATGCAGCCCATGCTCGGCTAGCCAGTGCGAGTGAATCAGTGGCGAGCGAGAGTGGGAGATGGGCCAGCCCATCACCCCCGCCAAAATAAACGAATGCGTTGCCATAAGAGCCTTAGCATATCGCGAGTTGGAAGCTGAGAAACCTGCCCCCGCATGTGAAACAATCAGGCAGTCCGTCAACTGTCCCGAGATGTCAGCCACTACGCCCACTTCTATTGCTCGTTTTCACCATTTCTTAGCGCAAATCACGCGCTTGGTGGATATTGCACCTGCAGAAGCCGAACTGTTATCTCAAGCACGCCAATGCCTGCAGTCTCTGGTATCGCACGATGACTGGTTGCCTGCCGAGTTTGCACAACCCCACCCACGGTATTACCAAGAGTATTTGTTGTATGCAGATCCACAAGACCGCTTTTCGGTGGTGAGTTGTGTAGGTGCGCCCCGTGTAGCCACGCCTATCCATGACCACACCGTTTGGGGCTTGGTGGGTATGTTGCGCGGTTCAGAATTTTGTCAACCTTACAGCCGCATGTCCGATGGTCGTTGGGCGCCAGCAGGTTTTCAAATCGATATGTTGCCTGGTGACGTTGAAGCCATCTCGCCACGCATCGGAGACGTCCACAAAGTGTGGAATGCCTTGGCCGATGAAGTCTGCGTGAGCATCCATGTGTACGGTGGCAATATTGGTCTGATTGAACGCAACAGTTACCGAGAAGATGGAACACGCAGCAAATTTGTGTCTGGCTATGCCAATGTCACAGCGGTTGCAGAAGCGCCAACGCAACCAGCACCTGTTGTCGCACCCTCTGTATCTCCCGTCGTCCCTGCTTTTGCCCCAGCTTCTGCCCCCACTGTGGCACCTTCTGTTGCCGTCCCCGCGCCTGTGAATGAAGCAGCTGTGCTGGTCAGCCCTGAGCCAAGCAACGAGGTTGCGCAAGAGGCAATGGCTGCTGAAGTCTCCCATCCTTACGCAGTCAGCAGCTACGCACAGATAAGAGCGGCTCTCGTGGGCAAGGAAGAAATCGCGCTTGTGGATGTGCGCGAAGAAGGCGCTTATGCCCAAAGCCACCCTTTGTTTGCCATCAACTTACCCTATGGACGCATTGAAGTGGATGTGTGGCGACGCATACCGCGACGCGACACACCTGTGGTGGTTTACGACAATGGCGAAGGCTTGGCGCTGCAAGCCATGCCTGTATTGCAACGCATGGGTTACAGCCAATTAAGCGTGATGCAAAACGGCTTGGCAGGCTGGGC
>CAMDKR010000071.1 GCA_945901225.1 Bordetella parapertussis
TCGTTGTACTTGGCTTTGAAGCCTGCCCCGTACTGGCCCATGCGTCCGCCCATGTTGTAGTGGGCGTAGGCAATTTGGTAAACGCGGCCAGCGCCGCCTTGGCCCAATGCGGTGGGCGTGCCGGTCACGCCGGCGTAATAGGTGAAGAACTTGCCGTTGTAACCGCCTTCGTTGGCGGCTTTGACCAACAAAGCCAAATCGGAACCCCAGTTGCCGGTGATGACCGAGTCAGCGCCAGAGGCTTTGATTTTGGCGATGTAAGGTGCGAAATCGCGCACTTGCGCCAAGGGGTGCAGGTCTTCACCCACGATTTCTATGTCAGGACGCTTGCGGGACAGGTTTTCTTTGGCGTATTTCACCACTTGCTGACCATGCGAATAGTTTTGGTTGAGCAAGTAGATTTTTTTGACTTCGGGCAGGTCCTTGATGAAGGTGGTCATGGCTTCCATCTTCATGGAGGTATCGGCGTCAAAGCGGAAATGCCAGTAGCTGCATTTACTGTTGGTGAAATCGGGGTCCACCGCAGAATGGTTGAGGAAGATGATTTCCTTGCCAGGGTTGCGCTCATTGTGTTTGTTCACAGCGTCAAGCAGGGCTCCTGCAACCGATGAGCCATTGCCTTGGGTGATGTAGCGCACACCTTGGTCCATGGCGGACTTGAGTTGGTTCAAACTTTCAGCAGGGCTGAGTTTGTTGTCCATACCGATGATTTCAAACTTCACGCCAGCGGGGTTGCCTTTGTTGGTTTCCTCGGCAAGGTACTGCAGAGTTTTCAACTGGTTTGAACCGACCGGTGCCATCAGGCCAGACAAGGGGTCAATCCAAGCAATTTTGACGGTTTCACCTTTTTGCGCATAAGCGTTCAAAGACAACAAACTGGTGAGAGTCAACGCCAGCCAAGTTTTTTTCGATGCCATTCAAGTCTCCTGATTCAATATCTGCTAGCGTAATCGCAAACAGGGGTTTACTCGGTTAGGGAATATCCTAGGATGGCAGTTGATAAGTGCTCAATATTTCACGCAATTTGGTCTTGAGCATTTTCCCTGTTGCACCTATGGGTATAGATTCAACAAAGACAGCGTCATCGGGAATTTGCCATTTAGCAATTTTCCCCTCGTAAAACTTCAGCAATTCTTCACGCTCCAATGATGCGCCGGGCTTGCGCACCACCACCACGATAGGTCGCTCATCCCATTTGGGGTGTGCCATGCCAATGCAAGCCGCCATCAAAACGCTGGGATGGGCCATGGCGATGTTCTCCACATCGATGGAGCTGATCCATTCGCCGCCCGACTTGATGACGTCTTTGCTACGGTCGGTGATTTGCATATAGCCATCGGCGTCGACGGTCGCCACATCGCCTGTAGGGAACCAGCCGTCGACCAAAGGCGAGGCACCTTCTTGTTTGAAATATTCTTTGATAACCCAAGGCCCTTTGACCAACAAATCGCCATAAGCTTTGCCGTCATGGGCTTGTTCTTTGCCACTGTCATCCACGATTTTGAAATCGATGCCAAAAATCGCCCGCCCTTGCTTCAAGCGAATTTTCATCTTCTCGTCTTCAGGCAAATCAAGGTGCTTGATTTTCAAGGTGCACAAGGTGCCCAAGGGGCTGAGCTCGGTCATGCCCCAGGCGTGCAGCACTTCCACACCATATTGGTCGTTGAAGGCGTGGATCATCGCGGGTGGGCAGGCTGAGCCGCCAATCACGGTGCGTTTTAAATGCGTGAAGCGCAAGTTATTGGCGCTCAGGTGGCCCAACAGCATTTGCCATACCGTGGGGACACCAGCCGCCAAAGTCACTTTTTCGTTTTCAAGCAATTCATAAATGGATTTGCCATCCAGCGCTGCACCTGGAAAGACCAACTTGGCGCCGACCATGGCCGCGCTGTAAGGGATGCCCCAAGCGCTGACGTGGAACATGGGCACCACCGGCAATATCGAATCCCGCGCTGACAAACACATCACATCGGGCAAGGCACAGGCGTAAGCATGAAGGACGGTGGAGCGATGGCTGTAAAGCGCCGCCTTGGGGTTGCCTGTGGTGCCACTCGTGTAGCACATGCAGGAGGCCGAGTTTTCATCCAAAGTGGGCCATACATAGTCTGTGGACTGTCGGCTCATCCAGCTTTCATAGCTGACCAAGCCAGGGATGCCGCTGTCGGCAGGCAGTTTGTCGGCGTCGCACAAGGCCACCCAATGCTTTACCGTGGTGCATCGCTCATGAATTTGTTTGGCAATCGGCAAGAAGGTCATGTCAAAGCACATCACCTCGTCTTCGGCATGGTTGGCAATCCACACAATTTGATCCGGATGCAAGCGGGGGTTGAGGGTATGAATCACACGCCCACTGCTGCTCACCCCGAAATACAACTCCAAATGACGGTAGCCGTTCCAAGCCAAGGTTGCGACTCTGGCGCCTTGGCCAATCTTCCATTGGTCCAAAGCATTGGCGACTTGGCGTGAGCGCTGTGCAATGGTGGCCCAAGTGCTGCGGTGGATATCGCCCTCGATGCGACGCGAAACGATTTCCACATCGCCATGGTGTTTTTCCGCGAAATCAATCAAAGAGCCGACAGACAAAGCTTGTTGTTGCATCAGTCCTAGCATGGACATTCTCCTGGGGTCATCGCCCCGTGCTGTTAATGGTTGTGGCGTATTGTGCACAATCTCCCCATGCAATCTTTGGCTAACCCTTTATCTCAGCTTGTGTGGCGTAATCGATTCGCCACTTTGGGCAACGCCTTTTATACGCTGGTGAATGCTGCGCCATTGCGCGAAGTGCAGTGGGTAGCTCGCAGCGATGCTTTGGCACACACACTGGGCCTGCCTGACGATTGGTGGCAATCCAACACCTGTCTGCAAGCTTTGGCGGGCAACGAAGTGCTGCCTGGCAGCCAGC
Source organism: Bordetella parapertussis (assembly GCA_945901225.1). GTDB lineage: Bacteria > Pseudomonadota > Gammaproteobacteria > Burkholderiales > Burkholderiaceae_C > Limnohabitans. The sequence continues at coordinate 2,903 of CAMDKR010000071.1, forward strand.
CCCTGGCCAGTGTTTACAGCGGACATCAGTTTGGGGTGTGGGCAGGTCAGTTGGGCGATGGTCGTGCGCTGTGGTTGGGCGAAATCGACACTCCCCTTGGCCCCCAAGAAGTGCAACTCAAAGGCGCTGGCCTAACGCCTTATTCGCGCATGGGCGACGGGCGGGCTGTGTTGCGCTCGAGCATTCGAGAATTTTTATGCAGCGAAGCCATGCATGGCCTGGGCATACCTACCACACGTGCTTTGGCCATCGTCGCCTCTCCGGACAAGGTCTTGCGTGAAGAACTTGAAACCGCTGCAGTGGTGACACGGGTGGCGCCCAGTTTTTTGCGCTTTGGCCATTTCGAGCATTTCGCCGCTTTGGGGCGTCAGGCTGAATTGAAGCAGTTGGCGGATTTCGCCATCAGCCATCACTTTTCCGACCTGCTCAACATCACCGAGGGCCCCGAGCGTTATTTGGCGATGTTGGAGCAGGTGGTCTTGCGCACCGCTTCCTTGTTGGCGCATTGGCAGTCGGTGGGTTTTTGCCATGGCGTAATGAACACCGACAACATGAGTTTGCTGGGTCTCACCATCGATTACGGCCCGTTTCAGTTTTTAGATGGTTTCGATCCCGCCCATATTTGCAACCACTCCGATCACCAAGGTCGCTATGCGTTTGCACGACAACCGCAAGTGGCGTTTTGGAATTTGTATTGCTTGGGCCAAGCCTTGATGCCGCTGATTCAAGACCAAGACGCCAGTGTGGAAGTGCTGGACTTGTTTAAAACAGCTTACCCCTTGCAACTGGACAAGCGCATGGTAGCCAAGCTGGGTTTGAGCGAAGTTCAAACAGGTGACCATGAATTGGTTGATGGGGTGTTCAAGTTGCTGACGCCCGAGCGCACCGACGTCACGATTTTTTGGCGTCGTTTAAGCCATGCGGTCGCGTCCTATGCCACATCGCAAGACCTTCAAGCGTTCCAACCCGTGACAGACATGTTCATCCAAGCCGATGCTTGGCGGACTTGGTTGGCAACGTACCTGAAGCGACTTTGGTCACACGACTTGTCGGTTGCGGGCCAACAAATGCTGGTCACCAATCCCAAATTTGTCTTGCGCAACCATTTGGGTGAGCAAGCTATTCGACAAGCGAAAATGGGCGACTTCAGCGGCGTCTCGACCTTGCTGACTTTGTTGAGTTCGCCGTTTGATGAACACCCTGGTTTTGAAACCTATGCCGCCTTCCCGCCCGATTGGGCTTCCTCCATTGCCATCAGTTGCTCCTCATGACCACACCCCCCAAAACACCTGAAGAATGGCGAGCCTTGCTGGCCAGCAAAGGCGCTGAACCTTTGGCCTTTGAAGTCACCCGCCATGCTGCCACCGAGCGGGCTTTCACCGGCCGCTACGAAGACCATTGGGCCAAGGGCAACTACAGCTGCATCTGTTGCGATGCCTTGTTGTTTGATGCCAGCACCAAGTTCGACTCCGGTTGCGGTTGGCCCAGCTTCTACCAAAGCGCTTTACCTGGGGCGATTGAAGAGCGCGTCGACCGAGCCCACGGCATGGTGCGAACAGAGACGGTTTGTGCCAACTGCGGTGCGCATTTGGGCCATGTGTTTTCCGATGGTCCCGCACCCACAGGATTGCGCTATTGCATGAACTCGGCTGCCTTGCAGTTTGAACCCAAGGACCAGGTCTGATATGAAGTTTCTTGTTGATTTTTTCCCTATCGCCCTGTTTTTTGTGACTTTTAAATTAGCAGGAATTTACGTCGCCACAGGTGTGGCGATTGCGGCCACCTTGCTGCAAATTGGCTGGCTGTACTTTCGCAACGGCAAAGTTGAAGCCATGCAATGGGTCAGCTTGGTCATCATCGTGTTGTTTGGTGGTGCGACCCTGCTGTTTCATGATGACACCTTCATCAAATGGAAACCCACGGTGCTGTACTGGTTGATGGGTGGCGCTTTGGCTTTGGGGCATCTGGTGTTAAAGCGCAATTTCTTGCAAAGTCTGATGGGCTCGCAGTTGGAGCTGCCAGCGCCAGTGTGGCTGCGTTTGCTGTGGGCTTGGACTGGCTTTTTTGTCTTGATGGGCGTGCTCAACCTGTGGGTGGCTTATAACTTTGACCTTGACACTTGGGTCAGCTACAAACTGTTTGGTGGCATGGGTTTGATGCTGGTGTTTGTGGTCTTACAAGCTTTTTACCTTAGTCGCTACATCAAGTCCGACGAAGCAACTCCCGAAGAAACACCATGAATATCAGTGCCGATCAATTAGAGCGTGCCTTGCGCGAGAAACTCAAACCGTTCACGCTGGACATCGTGGATGAAAGTGCCGACCATGCAGGGCACAGTGGCTCAGACGGCACAGGGCAAGGCACCCACTTCAGGGTGCGTATTGGCTGCGCTGGCTTCAATGGCCTCACAAGAGTGGCCAAACATCGGCTTGTGTATGATGCGCTGCAAGCATTTATTGCTCAGGGTCTTCACGCTCTGGCCATTGAAATTGTCGACCCCGCCATCTAATATTTTGAAAGACCCCTTCATGAGATTTTCTTTTCTTCCCACCGTTGTCGCTGCGGCTGTTTTAAGTTTGTCAAGCACGGCTTTGTTGGCCCAAAACGTGGCCATCGTCAACGGCAAGGCTGTGCCCAAAACACGCTTGAACATGTTGGCTGCTCAGGTAGAGCGCTCTGGCCGCTCCGTCACGCCTGACATGGAGCAACAATTGCGCGAAGAAGTCATCATGCGCGAAATCTTCATGCAAGAAGCAGAGAAACAAGGCTTGGAAGGTTCTGACGACTACAAAATGCAGTTGGAAATCGCCAAGCAAAGCATTCTGATTCGTGAGCTGTTCGCTCTATACCAAAAAGCCAACCCCATCACGGATGCCGATGTTAAGGCTGAATACGACAAGTTTGTGGCCAGCACCGGCGGCAAAGAGTACCGTTCACGTCATATCTTGGTGGAAAAAGAAGAGCAAGCCAAGGCCATCATTGCCAGCCTGAAAAAAGGCGGCAAGTTTGAAGACATCGCCAAAAAGCAATCCAAGGACCCAGGCTCAGGTGCCAACGGTGGCGACCTCGATTGGGCCAATCCCAGCAGCTTTGTCAAAGAATTTTCACAAGCCATGGTGGCGTTGAAAAAAGGCCAAGTGACTGACACCCCTGTGAAAACCCAGTTTGGTTTTCACATCATCCGCTTAGACGACACACGCGACACACCTGTGCCCAAGTTTGATGATGTCAAAGCTCAAATCTCGCAACAAATGCAACAAGGCAAATTGGCCGAATACCAGCAATCCTTGCGCGAGAAAGCCAAGATCGAATAAAGCTGGTTTGCACCACCAAGAAAAAACCCTCTTTCGAGGGTTTTTTTACTTGAGCTTGTCTTTGAGAATATGTGCCAAGCTGAAGGTTTCGCTGCTCAGGAGTTTGGCGGTTCGTATTTTTTCAAACTCGTTCAAGATGCTGGCGGCGTCCGTGTGGTTGAGCAGCAGCAACTTGATCACCGACTCTAATTTATGTTGAACCAAGTTGGTTTTGGCCAAGGCCTTGTCGGCGTTTGCAGTATTCGCAGCATGGTCCGCCAAGCCAGCTTCCGCATGGTGCGCCTCTTGCTGGCCGTGTACCAGCAGATTCAAGTCGAGTTTGAGTTGCTCGGCCAAATCCACCAAGGCGTACAAGGTATCAGCTAATTCTCGATCGCGGGTAATGCTCATATATTTTTTGATCCTACATTAAATTTGTCAAATATCAATTTACCCAAACCCGGGCATTTCGCCAAAGTTGCATCCACGGACTGAATTCTGTCGAGGCGTCAGACATGCCTTGAGGGCTGTAACTGAATTGCAGCGGGCGAAACACCCGTTCAGGGTGCGGCATCATGGCGGTGAAGCGTCCATCTGCGGTGGTGACAGCGGTCAACCCACCACGGCTGCCGTTGGGGTTCAGTGGATAGGTCTCGGTAGGCTGACCTTGGTTGTCCACAAAGCGCATGGCAGCCAGCGCCTGCCCTGCATCGCCTCGCTTGGCGAAATTGGCAAAGCCTTCGCCGTGCGCCACAGCAATCGGGGCTCTCAAACCGGCCATGCCTTTGAAGAACAAGCTGGGTGACTCCAGCACTTCCACCATGGACAAACGGGCTTCAAAACGCTCGCTTTGGTTGTGGGTGAAGCGTGGCCAGTGCTGAGTGCCAGGAATGATGTCGGCCAACTCGGCAAACATTTGACAGCCGTTGCACACACCCAAAGCAAATGTGTCTTGGCGTTGAAAAAACGCTTGAAACTGGGCGTTCAAGCCAGGGTGAAAAAGAATGCTACGCGCCCAGCCCACACCGGCACCCAAGGTGTCGCCATAGCTGAAACCGCCGCAGGCCACCAAGCCTTGAAAGTCTTTGAGGTTTGCCCTGCCCTGCTGCAAATCGGTCATGTGAACGTCATAGGCTTCAAAGCCTGCCTCGGTAAAGGCGTAGGCCATCTCCACATGGGAATTCACCCCCTGCTCACGCAGCACCGCCACACGGGGCTTGGCCTTGTGAACAAAAGGCGCTGCAGCTGTGTGGTTCCACCCTTGGGGCAGATGCAGGTGCAGACCGGGGTCCGAAGGGTCCCCCGCGGCGGCGTGTTCTTGGTCAGCAGTGAGGGGGTTGTCACGCTCACGGGTAATCTTCCAGCTGACGCTGTCCCACACCTGCTGCAAGTCCTGCAGCGAAGCAGAAAACACCTCTTTGGCGTCACGCCACACACTGACCACAGGCGCTGGGCTGCTGCGGGTTTTGCCAATCACATGGCTGTGGGCTGACAAGCCGTGTTGCCGCAGCACTTGCATCACTTTGTCGCGCTGCGCAGTAGCCACTTGAATCACCACACCCAACTCTTCGTTAAAGAGTGCTTGGAGGCTGAGTTCTTCACGTCTGGCACCGACTTGCTGCGCCCAGTTTTTGCTGTCGCCATGGTCGGCGCGGCTGTCACTCACACCGTCGCCCTCGGTGACCAGTAAATCAATATTCAGGTCCACGCCCACACGCCCTGCAAAAGCCATTTCGCAGACCGTGGTCCACAAACCGCCGTCGCTCTTATCGTGGTACGCCAGCAGCAAACCTTGTTGACGCAAATCGTTGATGGCATGCACCAAATGCAACAGGTCTTGCGCATCGTCCAAGTCGGGCGTGTCCCCGCCGCCTTGGTTCAAGATTTGCGCCAACATGCTCGCACCCATGCGTTTTTGACCGCGCCCCAAGTCAATCAACACCATGCTGCTGTCAATGCCAGTTTGCAACTGCGGCGTGAGATTGCCTCTCACATCGTCCAAAGCAACAAATGCGGTGACGATCAAGCTGACCGGTGAGGTGACTTTTTGCTCTTGACCCGCATCGCTCCAGCGGGTTCGCATGGACAAGCTGTCTTT
>CAMDKR010000072.1 GCA_945901225.1 Bordetella parapertussis
GGCGCTTGCCCCAAGTGCGGCTCTGCGGTGCATGAGCATGGCTCTAACTATGTGTGCAGCAAATCCGTGCCCACCAACGCCCAGCCCACGCCGAGTTGCGACTTCAAAACCGGCCGCGTCATCTTGCAACAGGTGATTGAGCACGACCAAATCAAAAAGCTACTCAACGAGGGCAAAACCGATTTGCTGGAGAAGTTTGTCTCCATGCGCACCCGCAGGGCATTTAAAGCCTACCTGAGCTACGACGCCGAGGCCGGCAAGGTGAGCTTTGCCTTCGAGCCCAGTAAGTACCCGAAAAAAGGCGGCGCACCCACCACCCGCACCTTGGTCAAAGCTGCGGGCAAAACCATGCCCGGCAAAAAGACGCCAGCGGCGAAGAAAGCTGCGGCCAAGACAGCCAAAGACGCCAAGCCCAAAGCCCCGCGCAAAACCGCTGCGGGCAAAGCACCCAGCGCGGCCCTGGCCGCCGTCATCGGTTCAGACGCCGTGGCCCGCACCGAGGTGATGAAAAAGCTGTGGGACTACATCAAGGCCAACGGCTTGCAAGACCCGAAAGACAAGCGCATCATCCAATGCGACGCGAAACTCAAAACCGTGTTTGGCAAAGACTCAGTTGGGATGTTTGAGTTGGCTGGGTTGATTGGGGCGCATTTGAGCTGAGCTTCGTCATTGCGTCATTGCGAGCGAAGCGAAGCAATCTGTCGTCATTGCGCTAACTCGTCATTGCGAGGAGCGAAGCTACGAAGCAATCTCACCTCGGCGCCTGAGCAGGCTCGACGGCTTCTTTGGCTTACCAGTCGCGGGCCTGGGGGTTGTCGATGCGGATGAGGCTGCGGTAGTGTGTCAAGCTCAATTCAAGACGCAGTCCGTCGCGAATTGGGAAAGATTGAAAGAACTGACGCATATTGCGCAAGTTGCTCACATCAAAGCCCGCGCCAAACTCTTCGCTCAAGCGCTTGGCCAACTCTGGCAACACTTGCTTGCCATAGGAAGCCCGCTTTTGCCCGCCCTGTTCGTCTTCCACAATGATGCGGCCGATGTGCCAATAGGTCTGCACCATGGCGCTTAGATTGCTCCGGCCTCAGGCCTCGCAATGACCAATTCTTGTAATGACCACGCTTGAGTATTCAAAAAACCCAACCGCATACAATCGCCGGTTGCCTGAATCTGGAGAATTACTGTGTTCATTTCATCTGCCTTCGCCCAATCTGCGCCCGCAGCCACCTCCGGTGGCGACCTCGGCTCTTCTCTCATGAGCATGCTGCCCTTGGTGCTGATGTTTGTGGTGCTGTATTTCGTCATGATCCGCCCACAAATGAAGCGCCAAAAAGAGCTCAAAGCCATGCTGGATGCACTGGCCAAAGGTGACGAGGTGGTTACATCTGGCGGCATGCTCGGCAAAATCGCTCAACTTGGCGACAACCAAATTGGCTTGGAAGTGGGCAACGGCGTGACGCTGCAAATGCAGCGCTCTGCGGTGGTGCAAGTGCTGCCCAAAGGCTCGATCAAATAAACCCCAACTTCCGCATCATGAACCGTTACGCTCTTTGGAAATACCTGGTCCTCTTGGTCGCTTGTTGCGTCGGCGGCTTGTACACCTTGCCCAATTTCTTTGGCGAAGCGCCTGCCGTGCAGGTCTCACCTGCTCGCGCCAGCGCCAAGGTAGACACCGCCACCTTAGGCAAAGTGGAAGAGGCGCTCAAAGCCGCGTCTCTTACACCCACCTTGATCGGCCTTGAGAACAACTCGCTCAAAGCGCGGTTTGAGACCACCGAGCAGCAACTGCAAGCCAAAGACGCGATTCAAAACGCACTCAACCCCGAGGCCGCTAACCCCGCCTATGTGGTCGCGCTGAATTTGATCCCGCGCACACCCACATGGTTGTCAGCAATCAACGCCGCACCGATGTACCTGGGTCTGGACTTGCGCGGCGGCGTGCACTTCATGTTGCAAGTGGACATGCAATCGGCTTTGACCAAAAAGCTGGACTCTTTAGGTGGTGATTTGCGCAGTGCTTTGCGTGAAAAAAACCTGCGCCATAACGGCATTTCCCGCGAAAGGGAAACCATTCTGATGGGGTTTCGCGAACAAGCCACAGCAAATGCGGCACAGTCGCTGTTGCGTGACCAATTCCCAGATTTGGAAACCACCCTCAGCCCACAAGGCGATGAAGTCAAGCTCAGCGCCAATTTGAAGCCTGAGGCCGCGCGCAAAGTGCAAGACCAAGCCCTCAAGCAAAACATCACCACGCTGCACAACCGTATCAACGAGTTGGGTGTGGCCGAACCCGTCATCCAACAACAAGGCTTGGACCGTATCGTGGTGCAACTGCCTGGCGTGCAAGACACCGCCAAAGCCAAAGATATTTTGGGTCGTACTGCAACCCTTGAAATCCGTATGGTCGATGAGGGCAGTGAGGCGCGTTTGGCCGAAGTGGGCAGCGGCCCCGTGCCGTTTGGCACCGAAAAATACTTAGACAGCAGCGGCCAAGCTGTGGTTGTGAAAAAGCAAGTGGTGTTGACGGGTGAAAACCTGACCGACGCTCAACCTGGCTTTGACAGCCAAACCCAAGAAGCAGCGGTTCACCTGACTTTGGACGCCAAAGGCGCTCGCATCTTCAAAGAAGTTACCCGCGAAAACGTGGGCAAGCGCATGGCGATTTTGCTGTTTGAAAAGGGCAAGGGCGAAGTTGTTACCTCTCCTGTGATCCGCAGCGAAATTGGTGGCGGGCGGGTACAAATTTCGGGCCGCATGACCACCGTGGAAGCCGCCGACACCGCGCTCTTGCTGCGCGCAGGCTCGCTCGCTGCACCCATGGAAATCATTGAAGAGCGCACCATTGGCCCAAGCTTGGGCGCTGAGAACATCGCCAAAGGTTTTGACAGCGTGACCTGGGGCTTTGTCGCTGTCGCTGCCTTCATGTGCATTTATTACGCTTTGTTTGGCGTGATCTCCAGCATTGCACTGGCCGTCAATTTGCTGTTGTTGGTTGCGGTGCTCTCGATGTTGCAAGCCACACTTACCTTGCCAGGCATGGCGGCCATGGCGCTGGTGCTGGGCATGGCGATTGATGCCAACGTGCTGATCAACGAGCGTGTGCGTGAAGAACTGCGCAACGGCGCGGCACCCCAAACCGCCATTCACATCGGCTACGACCGCGCTTGGTCCACCATTTTGGACTCCAACGTCACCACCTTGATAGCCGGTTTGGCCTTGTTAGCGTTTGGCTCTGGGCCAGTACGCGGATTTGCGGTGGTGCATTGCTTGGGCATTCTCACCAGCATGTTCTCGGCAGTGTTTTTCTCGCGCGGCTTGGTCAATCTTTGGTATGGCCGCCAGAAGCGTTTGCAAACTGTCTCCATTGGCACGGTGTGGAAGCCCGACACCGCTACCTCAAACGCCATTGCCAAAGCCAAAGCTGATTAAAGAAAGCCTGCCATGGAATTTTTCAAAATCCGCAAAGACATCCCGTTCATGCGCCATGCATTGGTGTTTAACGCGATTTCCTTGCTCACTTTTTTGGCGGCGGTGTTTTTCCTCTTCAGCCGCGGCCTGCACCTTTCCGTGGAGTTCACCGGCGGCACCTTGATGGAGGTGAGTTTTGCGCAACCTGTGGCCATAGACCCCATGCGCGAGCGCATCGCGGCTTTGGGCATCAACGATGTGCAAGTGCAAAACTTTGGCTCAGCGCGGGACGTGCTGATCCGCATGCCTGCCGCCAAAGGCAGCAACACCGCAGAGTTGAGCAACAAAGTGTTTGGCAGCCTCAAAGAGATGGACTCCAGTGCCGAGTTGCGCCGCACCGAGTTTGTTGGCCCGCAAGTGGGCGACGAGTTGGCCATCGATGGCCTCAAAGCCTTGGCCTGTGTGGTCATTGGCATCATGATTTACTTGGCCATTCGCTTTGAATGGAAATACGCGGTAGCGGGCATCATTGCCAACTTGCACGACATCATCATCATCTTGGGCTTTTTCGCTTACTTCCAGTGGGAGTTTTCGCTCCCGGTGCTGGCTGCGGTGCTGGCGGTGCTAGGCTATTCTGTGAACGAGTCGGTGGTGATTTTTGATCGGGTACGCGAAAACTTTCGCCGCTACCGCAAGATGAACACGCTCGAAATCATTGACAACGCCATCACCTCCACCATCAGTCGCACCATCATCACCCATGGCTCCACACAACTCATGGTCTTGTCCATGCTGCTGTTTGGTGGCGCCACACTGCACTACTTTGCCTTGGCGCTGACGATTGGCATTTTGTTTGGCATTTATTCTTCGGTGTTTGTGGCCGCAGCGATTGCCATGTGGCTGGGCATACGCCGTGAAGACTTGATCAAAACGGTGAAAAAAGACGGGTCAGATGAAGACCCTAACGACCCTAACGCGGGTGCGGTGGTTTAAGCCCGATCAGTGCGCGATGCGCGCCTCTTGGTCGTCGCACAACTCATCGAGCACCAACGCATCGGGTTCGATGCCAGCGCTCCAGTAAACCATCAAGACGATGATTTTCAAGTCATCTAAGCTGATGGGATGGGTGCCCACCGCCATGGCGCGGTCCACCACAATTTCACGCACCTGAGGCGGTAACACGCCCGCACCTTCCATGAAGGTGATAAAGCCCAGTCCTGCCGCACCCAACTGCTGCTGCTCAGCCACTGAATACACACGCATGCTGGTAGGTGACTGCACATACGCAGTTTCCCAAGCGGTTTTGGGGGCATTGATTTGAATGGTTTCCGCATTGTTGGCAGCGGTGTGTAGACCCGCAAGCCAAGACAGCGCTTGCTCGATTTCGTCGGCGTCAAAGCCGGCGGCGCTGAGTTTGCGTCCTAAGAGGGGTAACTCCGGACAGGCCTCGCCGCGCCAGTAGTGTTCGTAAACATAGACAAGAACATCGAACATATGCTCAGAATATACCTTGTTTTTGTCGACGCTCCCAAGGCGGTTTTGGCTGCTTATTTGTATAGCAACTTCAGCCCTTCAATGTCGGGCTGCTCAGGTGTATGCGTTGGTAGCTTCCAGCTGCCGTGATGGCCACACAACCCTGGTCTTGCATCAACTGCAACACGGCAAGTACCTGTGCCACCGGCAGCTCAGTTCGCATGAGCAACACATCCAAGTACTGCGCCTCGTCGCCCAAGGCTTGCCACACCGCCTGAGCGCTTTCATCTTGCAAGATGGGTGGCATGGCGGGCCTCAGAGAATTGGCGCAGTGACTGTCTAGCGCCGGCAACTCTTCGCTGATGTCTTGAATGTTCTCAACCAATTTGGCACCTTGACGCAGCAAAGCATGGCAGCCACGCGACAACGCCGAGTGGATCGAGCCAGGAATGGCAAACACCTCCTTGCCTTGGTCCAGCGCCAGTTGTGCTGTGATGAGCGAGCCAGACTGCATCGCTGCTTCCACCACCAACACGCCTTGGCTTAAACCGGCAATCAAACGGTTGCGCAACGGGAAATGGTGCGGCAAGGGCTTGGTGCCAATGGGTTGCTCGCTCAAGACCCAGCCACGCTCGGCAATGTCTTGCGCCAAGCCATGGTGTTGACGTGGGTAGACCTGATCTAAACCCGTGCCCACCACGGCCACTGTGGGGCAATGGTCTGCAGCATCGGCTTGCAAAGCGCCTTGGTGCGCTGCGGCGTCTATTCCCATCGCCATGCCAGACACCACCGCATAGCCTCCGACACACAGGTTGTAGGCAAACGCACGGGCGTTCTCACGCCCTTGGTGTGTGGGATTACGACTGCCCACCACCGCCAAGGCAGGCCCCAAGGGCCGCTGCAACTGCCCACGCGCAAACACCAGCAGCGGCGCGTCGTGCAAGGCCAAGAGCCCCGCCGGATAGGCCTTGTTGTCCCAGGTCCACACCGCGTGCGTCATACCTGGCTCAGTTGTTGCCAACCAGGTGCTGGTGCGCTGGCAATGCGCCTGCCATTCAGGAGGGTCTGTCAGCAAAGCCTTGGCTAGCGGCTCCCCCAGCGCTTGCGCCAATGCCTCAAAAGGTTGTGCCCATATGGCGGGTAAGGAGCCGCATAAGCGCCACAGTCGGCGAGCGCTTGCTGCGCCCAAGCCTGGGGTGAGCAACAAGCGTAATGCCAACGCCCAGTCGTTGGCAGTCTGGTTTTGTGGGGTGAGCGCATGGCTACCCGTGGCAGCTAAACCGTGATGAGACAAAGACATGGTGGTGACCCCTTGTGAAAGTCACCAGCATAAAAACCGCCTTAGCTGAGTAGACTGAGGCGCAGTGCGCTTATTCCGCAGCCTCACTTCACCCCTTGTTCTAAAAAAGCGACAATACAGCCCCATGGCATTACTCACCATTCTTTCCTACCCCGACCCCCGCTTGCACACCGTGGCCAAACCGGTTGCCGTGGTGGATGAGCGCATACGCACACTGGCGGCTGACATGATCGAGACCATGTACGAGTCCAAAGGCGTGGGCTTGGCCGCTACCCAAGTCGATGTGCACGAGCGTGTGGTGGTGATGGATGTCTCTGAAGAACACAACCAGCCCTTGGTGATGATCAACCCCGAGTTGCTGTGGAAAAGCGATGAACGCATCAAGGGCGAAGAAGGTTGCTTGTCGGTACCCGGCGTTTTTGACAATGTCGAGCGCGCAGCGCAAGTCAGAATTCAAGCCTTGGACGAGCATGGAAACATGCAAACTTATGAGGCCGATGGTTTGATGGCCGTGTGCATTCAGCACGAGATGGACCACCTCATGGGCAAGGTGTTTGTCGAATACCTGTCCCTGCTCAAACGCACCCGCATACGCGGCAAGCTGGTCAAAGCACAACGCGAACTCGAGCGCTAAGCCATGCGCTTGGTCTTTGCCGGTACGCCGGTTTTTGCGCAAACCGCGTTGGCAGCTTTGCATGGTGGCGGCCACGAGATCGCTTTGGTGCTGACCCAGCCCGACCGCCCAGCCGGTCGCGGCATGCAGTTGCAAGCGTCTGCCGTCAAACAATACGCCTTGCAACACGGCATGGCGTTATGCCAACCCACCAGCTTGCGCTTGGATGGCAAATACCCCGACCAAGCCGCCGCCGCCCAAGCGGCCATTGCCCAAGCACAGGCCGAGGCCATGGTGGTGGTGGCTTACGGTTTGATCTTGCCAGTGTGGGCATTGAAAAGCGCGCCCCTGGGTTGCCTCAATATCCACGCCTCGCTGTTGCCGCGCTGGCGCGGTGCGGCACCCATTCAGCGCGCCATTGAAGCGGGCGACGCCGAGAGTGGCGTGTGCATCATGCGAATGGAAGAGGGTTTGGACACCGGGCCCGTGTTGTGGCGCCAAGCCTTGTCCTTGTCAGCGGATGAAACCAGCGCCAGCCTTCACGACAAGCTTGCCACCTTGGGCGCCCAAGGTATTTTGCAAACTTTGGCGCAACTGCCTCAGCTAAGCGCAGTGGCTCAACCAACCGAAGGCGTTACCTACGCGGCCAAGATCGACAAACACGAAGCGCTGATCGACTGGTCACTCAGCGCCGAGATGCTGTCGCGCCGCATTCGTGCCTTCGACCCCTTTCCTGGCGCACACACGCTTTGGCAAGGACAGTCTTTGAAAGTCTGGTCCGCGCTTGCTTTATCCGAAACATGTGATCAAGCACCCGGCACCGTTTTGCAAGCCAGCGCGCAGGGCTTGGACGTGGCCTGCGGCCAAGGCGTGCTGCGGCTGAGACAGATGCAAAAGCCTGGCGGCAAGCGCTTGACCTTTGCCGAACTGTTGCGCGGCCAAGGTGATTGGCAAGGCACTGTGCTCGGCCGTTGAAACCTCTCGCATGTTTCTAGACCCCGCCAACTTTCGTCATCCCGCGTTTCGCACCGGTATGGCTGACGCGTTCAAGGTGGCGCCCGGCATTTGGGCTTGGGGTTTGATGACCGGCGTGACCATGGTGCAAGCCGGCTTGGGTCCTGCGATGTCCTCCTGGATGACCTTGCTGGTGTATGGCGGCAGTGCGCAATTGGCGGTCACGCCCTTGATGGCTGTTGGCACACCCGTGTGGGTGCTGTTGGCCACCGCGTTTTGCGTCAACCTGCGTTTTGCCGTGTTCAGCTTGCATTTGCGCGGCTACATGATGGCGTGGCCGCGCTGGCAGCGGCTGACCATAGGCTACCTGATCGCCGATTTGAACTATGTACAGTTTGTGCAAAACCACCCCCAACCCGCCACCGATGCGGCAGGCCAACGCGCTGAAATGGCCTACCTCTGCGGCAACTGTTTTTTAACTTGGACCGGCTGGCAAGTTGCCAGCATTTTGGGCATTGTGTT
>CAMDKR010000073.1 GCA_945901225.1 Bordetella parapertussis
GCCGGCTGACACGCGATACTGCTTGCCACCGGTTTTTATGACTGCGTACATACGAACCTCTGAAAGAAAGACTCTTTTTCCGCCAACCCATTTTGAGCGGAGCCAAAGATTTTAGCACGAGCAAGGGTTTTGTCACTATTTATCGCTCCCGCACACCTAGCCTACCTATAATTAAGCCCTAAATAGATACATTTTCACCTTGTCCAGCGCCCCTACCCCCTCTTCCAGCCCATTTTCTGGCCTCATCGCCAAGGACATGGCTGCGGTTGACCAACTCATTGGCCAGCGACTGTCCTCTAGCGTGCCACTGGTGGGGCAGGTCGCGCAGCACATCATCAGCTCGGGTGGCAAGCGTTTGCGACCTGTTTTGCTGCTTTTGACGGCAGGCGCCTTGGGCTACAAGGGCGAGGACCATTTCAAGTTGGCGGCTGTGGTGGAGTTCATACATACCGCCACGCTGTTGCATGACGATGTGGTGGACGACTCAGGGATGCGGCGCGGCAAAGCCACCGCCAACGCCTTGTTTGGCAACCCCGCCAGCGTGTTGGTGGGCGACTTTTTGTATTCCCGCGCTTTTCAAATGATGGTCGAATGCGGCGAGATGCGCATTTTGGACATCGTGGCCGACGCCACCAACGTCATCGCCGAAGGCGAGGTCATGCAACTCATGAACATGCATGACGCCTCCCTTAACCAGCAAGACTATTTGAAAGTCATTCGCAGCAAAACCGCCAAGTTGTTCGAAGCCAGCACCCGCTTGTCCGCTGTGTTGGTGCAGTCCTCCGCCAAGATAGAAGCGGCTTGTGCCGCTTACGGTCAGGCCTTGGGCACGGCTTTCCAAGTGATTGACGATGTGCTGGACTACGACGGCGACGCCAACACCTTGGGGAAAAACTTGGGCGACGATTTGCGCGAAGGCAAATCCACCCTGCCGCTTATTTTTGCGATGCAGCGCGGCACACCCAGCCAATGCGCGTTGATTCAAAACGCCATCGAGCAAGGCGACATTGGCGCTTTGACTGATATTGCCGAGATTGTTCGTTCTACAGGCGCCATGCAAGCCACACGGCAGGCTGCATCGGACGAAGCGCAGTTGGCACTGCATGCCTTAGAGGTTTTGCCCACCAGTGAGTACAAAACTGCTTTGGCCGATATTGCCGAGCAGTTGCTAGACCGACAGACATGAAAAAACCCGCTGCCTTGTGAGCAGCGGGTTTAGAGTTCTTTATCCTTTAGCTGGCAACAAGGCCAGCGTGGGGATTAGAAGCTGTGGTGGATACCAAGGCCGTAACCATTGTTTTTAGTTGCTACGTTACGAGCAGTTGTGGCTGTGCTGTTGTTGATGTGCAAGTAAGCTACTGTACGCTTGCTCAAAGCATAGTTTCCACCGTACTGCATGCCTTTGAGCTTGGTGTCACCAGCTGATGTATTCATCTTACCAGTTGAGGATGTGAGCATCAATGTTGCTGCGCCCATGGGAACAGAGATACCGGTCATAGATGATTTAGTGCCACGACCATTGTTCATGATTTTGCCATCAGAGTAAGTGACTTTGGCCATGCCCAAATCGTATTGAGCTGCAAAAGTGGTTAACTTTGTGGTGCTGGTGGCAGCAGCAGTCAAACCTGTTCCAGCTACGCTTTGAGCTTTGATTGAGTCAGAGGTGTAGCCGGCGTTCAAAGGACCAGACGTGTACAAAAGAGCGAAGCCTGTGCTGTCAGCAGTTTTGGGGAGGCTACCATCACCTGTGTTTGCACCAGCAAACACTTTGGTGAGGCCAATCCTCACGCCAGGAATAAATGTAGGCGCTTCATATTGGGTAGCGTTGGCTTGGCGAAGGGGGTTATCGCCATCTGCACCTTGATTGCCAATCAGCAAATTACCTACGTACCCAGCGCCAGTACCGCCAGTGGCGCCAAAGGGATCTGAACCGATCAAGTTGAAGAATGCCATGGAATATTGTTTACCAAGACGCACAGCACCAAAGCCACCGCTTAGGCCAACATAAGCCTGGCGGGTAAGGTCTGAACCATTTTGTTCTGTAAACACACCCATTTCATGCAGAAAAGAAGCTTTCAAGCCGCCGCCAAGGTCTTCTTCACCTTTGAAGCCAATTTGGCTTGAGCCCATTTGGTAAGAGCTCATTCCTAACGAGCTTGCGGTTTGTTTTCCATCAACTGTGGTTCTGCTTTTTGAATAAGCTTGGTCAATGTTGCCATAGATAGTGGCTTGAGCTAATGCGCCAGTAACGGCGGCCATTGCTGCGAATGCAACGAGGGTTTTTTTCATTTCAATTTTCTCCAAGGGTTAAACAAAGGGCTCCGGTTCGTAGAAATGTTTGCACACTTACTGCCGGAACCCCGGGCCAACCTCCATTTTTAGGAAGCTGACTTTATTTGAGCAGAGGCACTCGCCTGAGGCAAAGGCTTTCAAACATGTCGGGGACAATACGTTGCCTTGGGACAACAAGCCATGTACATCGATGGTGTTAATAAATATCAAAAATAACTAAAACAATTTATATAACAAGAATATTGAAATATTTAGAGGTATGCAGGCCCAGCGCTTCGGGCGACTGTTGCAGTTGCAGCTTCCCCTTGTTATTTTGCGTTTGCTGGAGCCCTGCACAAAGCAAAACCCCCGCAGGTTTTTGGCCTGCGGGGGTTTTGGATAAAAGAATTTAAATTCTTAAATCAACACACAGTTCAGAAGTTGAATTGTGTGCGGACAGAAATGACACGTTCTTTGTCTGTAGCGCCACCGGTGGGGTTACCTGTTACAGAGTTGTTTGCATCAAGTAGAACGATGTTGTGACCGAATTTGGTCTCTGCGTAGTTAAACATGATGCGAGCATTGGAATTCAAAATCAAGTTCAAAGCATAGGTGTTGGTACGAGCGGTTTCGGAGTTTTGTACACGGTTGCCGATACTGCCGAAACTGGTAGCACAAGATCCTGTAGTCGTACAGCCTGATGCCGTCACAGGAGTGTCTGTACTGTATTTAGATGTACGGTAACCGACTTGCCAAGCACCAATGCCATTGCCCACCACGCCACCATAATCCTTCATGAAGACGGATTTGGGTTTGATGCCACCAAAGTTGCCGCCCTTGTAGGCTTCGGCAAAGCTCTCGCCAGTGATGTTGTACATGAATTCCATGTAGTCAGCTTTGACTTGAACACCCATAGCATTTTGTGCAGTATTCACAGTTGTTGAGTTAGATAAGGTTTGAACGGTACCTTTAGCGTCGTATTTGCTATTGAAAGTCTCCATTTGGAACTTGAAGGGGCCACGAGCAGCTGCAAATTCAACACCACGTAATTTTTGGTTGATGGTCGAGACGTTGTTGGCAGATTGGTTGTAGCCTAAACCGCCAGCTGTCGTGTAGGTGGAACCAGACAAAGTCGTCGTAGCTGGCCTCAACGTATCGCCACCAATTTGAGCACGGTAAACGTTGGACTGGCCACGGTTTTCTGAGCGCAAAGCCACGATGGTTGCGCGTGTGGTTGTGTCAGCTGCAGATGATGTGTTGCCAGAGTTGGTAGGCACAACTGTTGATTCACCGCCTGTGTAACCTGCACCAATGTGAATCACGGTATCTTTGATGTCGTTCATTTCAGCCAAGTTCAATGTGAAACGAGCGGCTTGCTTGTTGCCAATGCTGCTTTGGTTTGTCAGTTCGTTGAAGCCGTCTTGGTAAACAGAGGCGGCATATGTCAAACCTTTCATGGGTTCACCGTGCATCATGACGCCCAAGCGCTTGCCGGGGACCATTTGGTTACCATAAGAGCGTTCCATGAAGCTGACGTTGTTAGAGCTGGATTGCTCTTCCATGCTGAAAGGCTGCTTGAAACGGCCAACACGTACTTGGGCTTTTTTGTTGAAGCCGTAGTTGCCCCAAGCGGTGTCGACGAAGTTGGTCGTGCCACCAACAGCGTTGCCTACTACTTCGTAACCAATGTCTTTATTGATAGAGCCAGCAATTCCGATACGGGCGCGGCGAACTTCAAAGCTGTCACCCACAGATGCGGTGTCGCGGTCGGCGATGGCGTTGTAGTTGTTGGAGAAATTGCGGGCATCGAAATGCACACGGCCAGTGACTTTGGCTTCAACTTGGGCAAAAGCCGTGGCGCTGGCGCCAAGGCATAAAATTGCAACAGCAACAGATGTTGCGCTGCGTGCAGAGAACTTCACTTGATTCATGGTTAAAACTCCAAAAGATGTTTGAAAGAGGTTACGTGCTGGAGTGATTCTTGGTTTTGCATGTTTCAGTTCCGTGACAGCGTTGTATTCACCCCACCTTTAAATTGCATTTTCTGGTTCTTAAGTACTCTTATGTTCATTGCTGACCGCTTTATTTCTTTGCTGGATCAAAGTCTGCGCACTGTTTTTGCGCAACACCACGCGGCCCGGCCAGACCCAGCGCAGGGCATCAGCACCTTGACGCTGACCGATGCTGAGCGTGCCGAGTCCGGCGCTTTGATGCGGGTAAACCATGTGGGCGAGGTCTGTGCCCAAGCGCTTTATGCGGCGCAAGCATTGGCCACGCGCAACCCGCAACTGCGGGAACAGTTTGTGCAAGCCAGCGCTGAGGAAACCGACCATTTGGCGTGGACCGAAGCCCGTTTGGCCGACTTAGGTGCTCGCCCTAGTTTGCTCAACCCGCTTTGGTATGCAGGTTCGTTTGCCATTGGTTATGCCGCTGGCAAGCTGGGAGGAGACGGCATGAGTTTGGGGTTTGTGGTGGAAACTGAACACCAAGTGGGTGCGCATTTGGGCGAGCACCTAGAGCGCTTGCCCGCCGCCGACTTGGCCTCTAGAGCGGTGGTGGCGCAAATGCAAGCCGATGAAGCGCAACACGCGGCCGATGCGCAAAAAGCCGGTGCTGTGGCCTTGCCCCAAGCCCTGCGCGAAGCCATGCGCTTGGCCGCCAAGGTCATGACAACTGTGGCGCACAGGGTTTAAGGATTTAACCCTCTATCACCTCAAACCCGGTGGTGATCTCGGCGGTTTTGCCCAGCATGATGCTGGCCGAGCAGTATTTGTCGTGGCTCATCTTGATGGCGCGTTCGACCACCTCGGGCGGTATGCCCTTGCCACGTACCGTGAAGTGCATGTGGATGCGGGTGAACACCTTGGGGTCGGTGTCAGCGCGTTCACTGGTCAGCTTAACGGTGCAGCCCTGAACGGCGTGACGACCACGCTTCAATATCAGCACCACGTCATAAGCTGTGCAGCCGCCAGCACCCGCCAACATCAGCTCCATAGGGCGTGCGGCAAGGTTCTGACCGCTTTGATCGGGCTTGGCGGGGTCTGGCGCCCCATCCATGGCCACCACATGGCCGCTGCCGGTCTCGGCGACAAACCCCATTGCAGAGCGTGTTCCGCTCGCGCCTGTCCAACTGACTGTGCATTCCATAGCTTTTTCCCTTTTTCCATATTGTGTATGAACCAATAAATATTGCAGCGCAGCAAATCATCGGCTATATTTGCGCTTCGCTTGGTTTACAAGCTCCTGTTGTCTCCTCCACCCTCTGAAAAGGTGGATTTACAGCCCCGCCTCCGCAAGGAGCGGGGCTTTTTTTTCGCCTGCTGTTAACTGCTGGACAATAAGGCATGCCCTCACACAAACCCAGCACCCTCAAGCCTCCTGCCGTCACCAAGCCAGCACGAGCGCGTCGTTTGACCCCAGCGGATTACCTGAAAAAAATCCTCACTGCGCGGGTCTACGACGTGGCCCACGAGTCGGCCTTAGATGCCGCGCCCATCCTCAGCAAGCGACTGCACAACCAAGTGCTGCTGAAACGTGAAGACCAGCAGCCGGTGTTCAGCTTCAAGCTGCGCGGTGCCTACAACAAAATGGTGCAACTCAGCCCCGCCCAACTTGCCAAAGGTGTGGTGTGTGCCTCGGCGGGAAACCATGCGCAAGGTGTCGCTTTGGGTGCGAAAAAATTGGGCACTCGGGCGGTCATCGTCATGCCTGTCACCACACCGGCTTTGAAGGTGGAAGCGGTGAAAGCGCTGGGTGGCGAGGTGCTGCTGCACGGCGACAGCTACACCGACGCCTACGACCATGCGGTGAAACTTTGCGCCAAGCAAGGTTTGACGTTTATTCACCCGTTTGACGATCCCGAAGTCATTGCTGGGCAAGGCACCATCGCCATGGAGTTGCTGCGCCAGCACCAAGGTCCCTTGGACGCGGTCTTCGTCGCCATTGGCGGGGGTGGCTTGATTTCCGGTGTGGCGAACTACATCAAGGCGGTGCGCCCCGAGGTGAAGGTGATTGGGGTGCAAATGGACGACTCGTCCGCCATGCTGCAGTCAGTGACTGCTGGCAAGCGTGTCACCTTGAGCGATGTGGGTTTGTTCGCCGACGGCACCGCCGTGAAATTGGTGGGCGAGGAAACCTTTCGCGTAGCGCGGCATTTGGTGGACGACTATGTCAGCGTGGACACCGACGCCGTATGCGCCGCCATCAAAGACGTTTTTGTGGACACACGCAGCATCGTGGAACCCTCGGGGGCCATGGCAGTAGCCGCTATCAAAAAATATGTGACGCTTCACAAAACCCGTGGCCAAACCTATGCCGCCATTTTGTGTGGCGCCAATATGAATTTCGACCGTCTGCGCTTTGTGGCAGAACGCGCCGAGGTGGGCGAAGAACGTGAAGCCTTGCTGGCGGTCACCATTCCCGAAGAGCGCGGCAGTTTCAAGCGTTTTTGTGGTTTGCTGGGCGACTTGCCTGCTTTTGGCGGCAGTAAGTCGCCACGCTCCATCACCGAGTTCAACTACCGCATCAGCGACGCAGCCAAGGCCCATGTGTTTGTAGGTCTCACCACCAGCAGCATGGGCGAGAGCACCAAAATTGCCGCGCATTTAAGCCGCCATGGTTTTGAATCGCTCGACCTCACGCACGACGACTTGGCCAAAGAACATATTCGCCACATGGTGGGCGGGCGTTCTGCTTTGGCACAAGACGAGCGCTTGCTGCGTTTTGTGTTTCCCGAGCGACCTGGTGCCTTGATGAAGTTTTTGTCCGCCATGCGCCCTGGCTGGAACATCAGCCTGTTTCACTACCGCAACCAAGGCGCAGACTACGGGCGAATTTTGGTGGGGCTGCAAGTGCCGGCCAAAGACCAAGCCAGCTTTGAGAAGTTTTTAAACGGCTTGGGCTACCCCTATGTGGATGAGAGTGCCAACCCTGTCTACAAGCTGTTTTTGCAGCAGTAAGGAACTCTTAATCCGCCGCTCACAAGGCTGCGGGTTTTTTCATGGCCGCTTGGGCAATTCCAAGGTATTTAAAGTGGGCGATTTAAGGGCTGCGCCCAGCAAGGCTTGGGTAGAGGTGACGGCTTGCAACACCAAGCCTGGGCTGACGGTGGCACCCACATGAAAAGGCTTAGGCGGCTGGCCGTCCAAACTGATGACGGCGATTGCATTGCGTTTACCCGCCATGGCCACGCCCAACAAACTCATGCGCACGGCTGCGGGTTCGGTGGCGACAGGGGAAGACACGGGCGCTGCGGTGTGGGTACCCAAGACCTTGGCAATATCAGCCGCCTGAACCACCGGCACATTGCTGGACTCAACGCTTGCCACACTGACCGCCAAAGGTTGGCTGTTGTTTGGCCAAAGGGCCAAGCCCCAAGCCACCGCAGACAGGCCCAAAGCCGCCCACACCGTGGTGGTCACCAAGGCAGGCGCCCATGCGGCGCCAACAGCGGAGGACTTTTGAGCTCGAGTTTGTAACATCGGCGCATTATCATGCAGCTCAGATGATTTAATGAAAATCTTGCCATGACTGCCCTATCCCCTCGTCGTCGCCCACGTGGTTTTACTTTGATCGAACTCATGGTGGTACTGGTCATCATTGGCGTGTTGGCCGCGCTGATCGTGCCCAATGTGCTCAACCGCGCCGACGACGCCCGTGTCACGGCGGCGCGCACCGACATCAGCAACCTGATGCAAGCCTTGAAGCTTTTTCGCTTGGACAACCAGCGCTTTCCCTCGGCAGAGCAAGGCCTGAACGCTTTGGTGACCAAGCCCAGCGCGGTGCCCGAGCCTGTCAACTGGAAGCCTTATCTAGACAAACTCCCCAACGACCCTTGGGGTCACCCTTACCAATACCTCAACCCTGGCATCAAGGGCGAGGTAGATGTGCTGTCGTTTGGCGCTGACAGACAAAGCGGCGGCGAAGGTAAAAACGCCGACATCGGCAGTTGGCAGTAAGCAAGTTTTTA
>CAMDKR010000074.1 GCA_945901225.1 Bordetella parapertussis
CGGTTGGAAGTGGAGGCACAACGCTCGCCGGGTTCCAACTTGTCGGCGTTCATGGCCAAGCACATGGAGCAACCGGGTTCGCGCCATTCAAAACCTGCGGATTTGAAAATCTCGTGCAAGCCTTCTTGCTCGGCTTGCGCTTTGACCAAACCAGAGCCAGGCACCACCATGGCGAGTTTGATGTTTTTGGCTACTTTTTGCCCCAATGTTTTCACGATGGCAGCAGCCTCACGCATGTCTTCAATGCGGCTGTTGGTGCATGAACCAATGAACACCTTGTCAACAAACACATCGTTCAAGGCCTTGCCGGGTTGCAAGCCCATGTAGGACAGGGCGCGTTCAATCGCATCGCGTTTATTGGCGTCTTTTTCTTTGTCTGGGTCGGGTACATGGCCTAAAACAGAGAGCACCATTTCTGGCGATGTACCCCAGGTCACTTGCGGCGCAATATCAGCAGCATCAAGTTTCACTGCCGCATCAAAATGCGCATCAACATCGGAATGCAGTGTTTGCCAATAGGCCACAGCTTGGTCCCACTCTAAGCCTGTGGGTGAGAGCGGCCGTCCCTTGACGTAGACAATGGTTTTTTCATCGACCGCCACCAAACCCGCGCGGGCGCCCGCTTCGATGGCCATGTTGCATACCGTCATGCGGCCTTCCATGCTCAAGGCGCGAATGGCAGGGCCAGCAAACTCGATGGTGTAACCCGTTCCGCCCGCTGTGCCGATCTTGCCGATGATGGCCAACACGATGTCTTTGGCGGTCACGCCTTTGGTCAATACACCATCGACTTGCACCAACATGTTTTTAGCTTTTTTAGCCAGCAAGGTTTGGGTGGCCATCACATGCTCCACCTCGGAGGTGCCAATGCCATGCGCCAGTGCGCCAAACGCCCCATGGGTAGAGGTGTGGGAGTCGCCACACACCACCGTCATGCCAGGCAGGGTGGCGCCATTTTCAGGACCGATCACATGAACGATGCCTTGGCGCTTGGACATGAAGGGAAAGAACGCGGCCGCACCGAATTCGCGGATGTTGTCGTCCAAGGTGGTGATTTGCGCTTTGCTGATGGGGTCGGTGATGCCGTCATAGCCCAACTCCCAGCCCGTGGTGGGGGTGTTGTGGTCGGCAGTCGCGACGATAGAGCTGGTTCGCCAAATCTTGCGTTTGGCCACACGTATGCCCTCGAAAGCCTGCGGGCTGGTCACTTCATGCACCAAATGGCGGTCGATGTACAAAACGGCGGTGCCGTCTTCCTCGGTGTGGACGACGTGTTCGTCCCAAATCTTGTCGTAAAGCGTGCGTCCCATGCGGGTTCCTAGGCTCAAAGTTGGCAAAGGGATTGATTTTAGGCAGTTATCTTGGTTGGATAAACTCTCTCACTTCTGCCAATAGCAAATAACATTCATGAATCAGCGCAAAGGCATTATTTTGGCCGGTGGCTCTGGCACCCGCTTGTACCCCGTTACCCAAGCTGTCAGCAAGCAACTCATGCCGGTGTATGACAAGCCTATGGTGTATTACCCACTCACCACCCTCATGCTAAGCGGCATAAGGGAGGTCTTGCTGATTTCAACGCCTAAAGACACGCCGCGTTTCAGCGATTTGCTGGGCGATGGCTCACAGTGGGGAATGCATATTGAATACGCGGTACAACCCAGCCCCGATGGTTTGGCGCAAGCCTTTACCATTGGTAAGAATTTTGTCAATGGCCAACCCAGCGCCTTGGTGCTGGGTGACAATATTTTTTATGGGCATGATTTGGTCAAGCAACTCCATAGCGCCCATGCCCAGCAAAAGGGCGCCACGGTGTTTGCCTACCATGTGAACGATCCTGAACGCTACGGCGTGGTGGCATTTGATGCACAGCACCGCGCTATCAGTATTGAAGAAAAACCCAAGCAACCGAAATCCAACTATGCGGTCACGGGTTTGTATTTTTACGATGAACAAGTGTGCGACATTGCTGCTGCCATCAAGCCCTCTGCAAGAGGTGAATTGGAAATCACCGATGTCAACAAACGCTATTTTGAGATGGGGCAACTGGGCGTGGAAATGATGGGCCGTGGTTTCGCTTGGCTAGACACGGGCACCCACGAAAGTCTGATGGAAGCCGCCAGTTTCATTGCTATCTTGCAAAAACGCCAAGGCCTGATGGTGGCTTGCCCAGAAGAAATTGCGTTTCACCAAGGCTGGATTGACGCAAGTGCTGTTCTCAAACTTGCAGCCCCCTTGGCCAAAAATACCTATGGCCAATACCTTTTGTCATTGTTGAAATAAGCGCCTTGGCCTACCAAGCGATTCCTACTGCATTACCGGGTGTGCTCATCTTGGAGCCCAAGGTCTTTGGTGACAGCCGAGGTTTTTTCTTCGAGTCCTTCAACGCCCACGACTTCGCCAATGTCACGGGCCTGGATGTCACCTTTGTTCAAGATAACCACAGCCGCTCTGCCCAAGGCGTACTGCGTGGCTTGCACTACCAAATACAACAAGCCCAAGGCAAATTGGTGCGAGTGACCGAAGGCGAAGTGTTTGATGTGGCGGTGGACATTCGCCGCTCTTCCCCGCATTTTGGTCAATGGGTTGGCGTGCATTTGAGTGCCGACAACAAACGGCAGGTATGGGTGCCCCCTGGCTTTGCCCACGGCTTTGCCGTGTTGAGCGCCAGTGCTGAGTTTTTGTACAAAACCACCGATTACTATGCCCCAGAGCATGAGCGTTGCATTGCGTGGAATGACCCGCAATTGGCTATCGACTGGCACCTTCAAACTCTCCCTTTGTTAGCTGACAAAGACGCCCACGCGCCTATGTTGGCCCAGGCCGAAGTGTTTGTGTGACAAATCGTTGACACATTCCGGCTTTAAGATGTTTTTTTTCACTTTTATGTCATTATGAAAATTGCTGTATTTGGTACGGGTTATGTGGGCTTGGTGCAAGGCGCCGTGTTGGCAGACGCAGGTCACACAGTCACCTGCGTCGATATCGACGAAAACAAGCTGGCCCGTTTGCGCAAAGGTGAAATTCCTATTTTTGAGCCTGGCTTAGAGCCCATTGTGAAAACCAATTTCGCTGAAGGCCGTTTGCTGTTCACATCGGACGCCAAAACCGCAGTTGAACAAAGCGAATTGCAATTCATCGCCGTTGGCACACCCCCTGACGAAGATGGCAGTGCGGATTTGAAATATGTGTTGGCGGTTGCCAAAACCATCGCCACCCATATGACGGGCTACACCGTGATCGTGGACAAATCAACTGTTCCCGTAGGTACGGCTGACAAAGTGAGCGCCATGGTGTCGCAAACTTTGAAAGAGCGCGGTGCGAACTTCGAATTTGATGTGGTTTCCAACCCCGAGTTTTTGAAAGAAGGCGCAGCAGTGGCTGACTGCCAACGGCCCGACCGTATCGTGATTGGTACTGAGAGCGCCAAGGCTGAAAAAATCCTGCGCGAACTGTACGAACCCTTTAACCGCAACCATGACAAAGTGATTGTCATGAACGTGCGCAGCGCTGAATTAACCAAGTACGCTGCCAACTGCATGTTGGCCACCAAGATCAGCTTCATGAACGAAATGGCCAATATCGCCGAACTCGTAGGCGCTGACATTGAGTCGGTTCGTCAAGGCATAGGTAGCGACCAACGCATTGGTTACCACTTCATTTACCCAGGTGCGGGCTATGGCGGCAGTTGTTTTCCCAAGGATGTGAGCGCTTTGGTTAAGACCGCAGAGGGCTTGGGTTATGCGCCTTGGATATTGAACGCCGTGGAGTCGCGTAACCAAGCGCAAAAGCATGTGGTGTTTGAAAAAATCAACCACTATTTCAAAGGCGACTTACAAAACAAAACCTTTGCGCTTTGGGGGCTGTCCTTCAAGCCGAACACTGACGATATGCGCGAAGCACCCAGTCGGGTGGTGATGGAAGCTTTGTGGCAGGCCGGTGCCCGTGTGCAAGCTTTTGACCCAGCTGCGATGGAAGAAACCCAACACATTTATGGTGACCGACCCGACTTGATGCTCTGCGGCACCAAAGAAGCCGCTTTGGCCGGTGCAGACGCTTTGGTCATCATGACCGAATGGAAAAATTTCCGTGTGCCTGATTTCGATCGCATCAAATCTGCATTGAAAACACCGGTGATTTTTGATGGTCGTAATTTGTTCGAACCTGCTCGTATGCGTGAGCGGGGCTTGGATTACTTCAGCATTGGTCGCTGATTTAAAGCGACAGTTGGTTTAAATAAGCTTTGAAGTCGCCGCCGGTCTCAGGGTGCTTCAAAGCGAACTCGACGGTGGCTTTCAAAAAGCCCAGTTTGCTGCCGCAGTCGTAGCGAACACCTTCATAAGCATAGGCGTACACCGCTTCCAGTTTGAGCAAGCTTTGGATGGCGTCAGTCAGTTGATACTCGCCACCCGCACCGGGTTTGAGCTTCGCGATGTGTTGAAAAATACTGGGTGTGAAGATGTATCTTCCCACCACACCTTGGTCTGAAGGTGCATTTTGGGGTTCGGGCTTTTCCACAATGCCAGACAACTTGGTGAGACGCTCACCTGCAGAAATCCCTTCAACCACACCATACGACTTGCTTTGAGAGGGGAGAATTTTCTCCACGGCAATCACCGATGAGCGGTAATGCTCGTACATGCCCACCAGTTGTTTGAGCACGCCGGGTTGATGATCGAGTAAATCGTCGGCCAACACCACAGCAAACGGCTCGTTGCCCACCAAAGAGGCCGCACAATTGACCGCATGGCCCAAGCCCAGTGCTTCGGGTTGACGCACGTACACGCAGTTCACATGCGCGGGTTTGATGTTGCGAACCAAGTTCAGTAACTCGGTTTTATGTTTGGCTTCCAACTCATGCTCAAGCTCGAATGAGCGATCGAAATGGTCTTCGATGCTGCGCTTGCTGCGACCGGTCACGAAAATCATCTCTGTTATACCGGCTTCTACCGCTTCTTCCACCGCGTATTGAATCAGCGGCTTGTCCACCACGCACAGCATTTCCTTGGGACTGGCTTTGGTGGCGGGCAAAAAGCGTGTACCCAAACCCGCAACGGGAAAAACAGCTTTTCTCACGACGGTCATGGTGTCCCCTGATCTTTTGCAACTGGCCGACTATAACCAGCCAAAAAAAACACATCAACGCTTGTTCAGTGGCTGCACATCACGCTTGACAGCACCGGTAAACAACTGGCGTGGGCGGCCGATTTTGTACTCGGGGTCGCCAATCATTTCATTCAACTGCGCGATCCAGCCCACCGTGCGTGCCAGGGCAAAAATACCGGTGAACAAATTCACAGGAATGCCAATGGCGCGTTGCACGATGCCAGAGTAGAAGTCCACATTGGGGTAGAGCTTGCGGCTAACGAAATACTCGTCTTCTAAAGCAATTTTTTCCAAAGCTTTGGCCAGCTTGAATAAGGGGTCGTTCTCCAGACCCAGTTCTTTCAATACCTCGTCGCAGGTTTCTTGCATCAGCTTGGCGCGGGGATCATAGTTTTTGTACACACGGTGACCAAAACCCATGAGTTTCACGCCGGAGTTTTTGTCTTTGACCTTCTCCATGAACTCGCCGACCTTGGCGATACCGCCATTGGCTTGAATGTCTTCCAACATATTCAAGCAAGCTTCATTGGCGCCACCGTGTGCAGGTCCCCACAAGCAAGCCACACCTGCAGCGATAGCAGCAAACGGGTTGGTGCCTGAAGAGCCACACAAACGCACGGTGGAGGTAGAGGCATTTTGTTCATGGTCAGCATGCAAGGTAAAGATACGGTCCATGGCGCGTTCAAGCACGGGATTGACCACATAAGGTTCGCAAGGTGTACCAAACATCATGCGCAAGAAATTGCCAGCGTAGGACAAGTCGTTTTGCGGGTAGAGGAAAGGTTGACCGATGCCGTATTTGTAAGCCATGGCGACCAAGGTGGGCATTTTGGCGATCAGGCGAATAGCCGCTACCTCACGATGCTCGGGGTTGTTGATGTCAGTGCTGTCGTGGTAGAAGGCCGACAAGGCACCTACCAAGCCAGTCAGCACCGCCATAGGGTGGGCGTCACGGCGAAAACCACGCAAGAAGAATTGCAATTGCTCGTGCACCATGGTGTGGTGCGTGACGGTTTGCGTGAATTCATGTTTGCGTTGTGAATTGGGCAGCTCTCCGTAAAGCAACAAATGGCAGGTTTCCAAGAAGTCGCAGTGGGTAGCGAGTTGTTCGATGGGGTAGCCGCGGTAGAGCAGTTCACCTTTGTCGCCATCGATGTAGGTGATGGCTGATTGGCAAGACGCTGTGGACAAAAAACCTGGGTCGTAGGTGAACATGCCGGTTTGGCCGTACAGCTTGCGAATATCCATGACATCGGGGCCAATCGAGCCGATATAAACGGGGATGTCGATGCTGGGCGTTCCGTTGCTGAACGACAGCGTAGCGGAGTAGTTGGCGAGTTTCATAGGTCTTTCCTGTTGAATTTTTATGCCTGCATCAGGCTAAGTAGGGCTTTCACATCTTCTTGTTGTGCAATGTCTTTGGTGTGGGGCCTTCCTAACAACACATCCAATAAATCGTTGTCTGCCAATTCCATCAATGCGTACATGCTGCGAGCTTGACCTACGGTCATGTCAGCTGCATGTCGGTTGAAAAACCGCTCGATGAACAAATCGTTCTCCAGCAAACCTCGTCGGCATCGCCAACGCAATTTGCTGAGCGCCGCAGAGGGTAGGGCGGCAGCATTCGGCAGCACACCCAAAGACACATCATCCATTTAAACCGTACGGCTCACCATCAACTCTTTGATCTTGCCAATCGCCTTGGTGGGGTTCAAACCCTTGGGGCAGACATCAACACAGTTCATGATGGTGTGGCAGCGGAATAAGCGGTAGGGGTCTTCTAGGTTATCCAAGCGTTCGGCTGTGGCGTGGTCGCGGCTGTCAGCGATGAAGCGATAGGCTTGCAGCAAACCAGCGGGGCCCACAAACTTGTCGGGGTTCCACCAAAACGATGGGCAAGCGGTTGAACAGCTTGCACACAAAATGCACTCGTACAAACCGTCGAGCTCTTCACGTTCTTTGGGTGACTGCAGACGTTCTTTTTCAGGCGGCAGTGTGTCATTCACCAAATAGGGTTTGATGGAGTTGTACTGGTTGAAGAACTGCGTCATATCGACGATCAAGTCGCGCACCACGGGCAATCCTGGCAATGGCTTCAAGGTGATGACGCCGGGCAGGGTCAGCATATTGGTTAAACACGCCAAACCGTTTTTTCCATTGATGTTCATGGCGTCTGAGCCACACACACCTTCACGGCATGATCGCCTGAAAGACAGCGTGGGGTCTTGCGCTTTGAGTTTCATCAAGGCGTCAAGCAACATGCGCTCATGGCCGTCGAGTTCCACCTCTATGGTTTGCATGTAGGGCTTGGCGTCCTTTTCAGGGTCGTAGCGGTAAATCTTGAAAGTACGTTTCATTTAGAAGGTCCTGACTTTGGGAGGAATGCTTTCGGTGGTCAGCGGCTTTAACTTGACAGGCTTGTAGGTCAAGCTGTTGCTGTCACTGTGCCAAAGGCTGTGCTTTAACCATTCTTCATCGTTACGGCCGTTGGGGTGTTGGGGTGTATCTGCATAGTCATCCACCGTGTGCGCACCGCGGCTTTCACGTCGCGCTGCAGCCGAGACCATGGTGGCTTGTGCGCACTCGATGAGGTTTTCCACCTCCAAGGCTTCCACACGTGCGGTGTTGAAGATCTGTGACTTGTCTTGCAGGCCAATGGCTTGCACACGTTCACGCAAGGCAGCGATTTTGCCCACGCCTTCATCCAAGCTGGCTTGGGTGCGAAACACACCAGCGTGTTGTTGCATGGTCGCGCGGATATCGTTGGCGACATCTTGCGCGTATTCGCCGCTGGTCGCATTTTGTAAACGCGCCAAGCGTGCCAAGGTGCGGTCGGCCGCATCAGCGGGCAAGGGCTTATGGGTTTTGTTTTTCTCGTGGAACTCGACGATATGGTTGCCTGCAGCTTTGCCAAACACCAGCAAATCGAGCAGCGAGTTGGTGCCCAAACGGTTGGCACCGTGCACCGACACGCAAGAGCATTCGCCCACCGCATACAAACCATTCACCACCGCGTTGTGGTCGGTGGCGGACTGGGTGACCACTTGGCCATGGATGTTGGTGGGGATGCCACCCATTTGGTA